>DASRBM010000219.1:0-14257 GCA_035653635.1 Acidimicrobiales bacterium
TGATCAGAGCCACGTCCTCGACGGTGCGATCGAGCCAGCGGTCCCGATCGGCCGGTTCGATGATGACGGGCATCCTGTCGTGGACGTCCGTCATGTCCGGACCGGCATCGGTGGTGATGATCACGCAGGTCTGGAGAACCGTGCCCTGCTCGGATCCGGGACCAGAGCCGGACTTGTCGGTCCAGAATTCGTAGAGCCCGGCGAAGGTGATCGGCGCACCGTCGGCGCGACGGAAGTAGTAGGGCTGCTTCGTCTGTTTGGACTTGGGCAGCGACGCGTCCTCGACGGCCCATTCGTAGAAGCCGTCCACGACGACGAGACACCGCCTCTTCTGGAGCGCTTGACGGTATGCGGGCTTCGTGGCCACCGAATCGGCTCGGGCATTGATCATCTTGTAACCGCCGGCCTTCGGGTCCTTCATGAAATGGGGGACCAGACCCCACCGGAAGATATCGAGGATCTTCGTATCGCTTTCGGCGTCCTCGACGACGGCGGGCAGGCCTTTGGTCGGCCCCACGTTCCAGCTCGGGCTTCCCTCCGGGTCGACGCCGGCGGCGAGCTGGGCTTCGAGCACGCGTGCGAGCTCGGACGGGGGAGTGTGGATGTCGACTCTGCCGCACATGGCATCCAGCGTATTGGCCGTATCGACGAGGTGGTGCGACCCGTCTGAAGTCGAGCTCCGTAGGAATTGCCAGTTTCAAGGGCCGGATTCGGGGACAGCAAGGTCCCCGGCGAGAGGCGCGGCAAGGATCCGCGCGAGGACCGTTCCGCACACTCGGGACGTGGCCGCCTCACAGCAGCCCCAGCCCGGGGCCGAACCCGGAGCGACGGCGGGCGCGGGCCGGTGTACCCCCTCCGCACCGGCCTGCGTCGGTCGTCAGTCCGCCGTCGCGGTGTGGCCGCGGAGGATGCATGTCCACGCGATGTATCGACCGCGTCAACCATTGCCGTGGCGCTCCGTACATGCAACGAAATTCGAGTGCGATCCGATGGAATTCGGGCGCAAGTGGAGTGGCGATCGCCCGTTCTCGGGCAGCCGCGGCGGAAGTAGCCCGTGGCTGCACGGGGGGCGGTCCGTGCTCGTCCAGAAGGTTGTCTCGGTGACGCGCCGCGTCCCCGACCGAGATGCGTCGTAGGAAGATGGCGGACCAGCAGTGTTTCGACGGGCATGACGCCCCACCGATCTCGGCGACACGGATCGCCGTCCGGACCGACGGGAACAGACGCCACGAGCGTCGACGGGGATACTGGAGACGGCGCCGACGCGCGGTGCTCCTGATCACCGGCGCAGTCGTGCTGCTTGCGGCCTCGGCCGCGCTCGCGGACGCCTCGGGTTCCGACGGATCCGGAACGATCACCGTGACGGTCTCGAGTTCCACCTCAGTTCCGGGCTCGGACTCGTCGGGAGGCGGCTCGGACACCGGGACCTCGTCCGGTCCGAGTTGCACATGGACAGCTCTCTCGACCGAGGCGGTCCCCGGGCTTGCGGACGGCGGACCGACCGCTGGCACGTGGTATCTGGTCTCGTGTCCTCCCGGAGCGGCTGACTTCATCGGCACGACCGTCATCTGGGTACCTGCCGGCCAGGGCGGCACGACGGCGCCTTCGACCGTGGACCCTTCTCAGGTCGCGGCGCAGGCGGAGGCGTCGATCACCCTCCCCAGTCCGACGATCCACCTCAACCCATCGGCCTTCGGCGTCGTGCAGCTTCCGACGTGGATGTGGATCGACAGCTCCGTCTGGCACGCCTACTCCGCGTCGGCGACGGTCGGAACGGTGAGCGCCACGGCGACGGCCACCCCACAGTCGGTGCAGTGGTCGATGGGCGACGGCTCGGTCGTCTGCCCAGGACCTGGCACCCCCTACGACACAGCTCGGCCGGCGGCCAGTCAGACCACCGCGTGTTCCCACGGCTACGAGCGCTCTTCGGCCGGCCAGCTGTCGTCGGATGGTGACCCGAACGACGCTGCGTATCTGGTGACGGCCACGATCGAGTGGTCCGTGACCTGGACCTCTTCGGTTCCTGGTGACGGCGGAAGCCTTCCATCGCTCGAGACGAGCTCGTCCGTTCGGTACCGAGTGGAGCAGGTGCAGTCCACGGAGTCCGCCCCGCCGACGTCCTGATCGCTCCCCGCGTCCGGTCCCGCCCGGGACCGGCGCATGTCCCCTGTCCACACACTCATCGATTGGAGAAACGACCGCTGTGCCAACGCTCTCCCTGCCGAGGATCGCGGAGGACCACTCCGCGCCTCTCCGTATCGCCGTCCCGCGTCGCCGGAAGACCGGTCTCGTCGCCGGGTCGCTCGTCACCCTGCTCACCTGCACCGCACTTTTCGTGAGCGCCTACATGAAGGCAGGGCACGAAGTGCCCGTCCTCGAGGTGAACCGGCCCGTCGCCTTCGGTGCGACCATCACCGCGGCGGATCTGACCGTTGTCCGCATCGCCGTGTCAGGGCATCTGATGGCGGTTCCCCCGGCGGACGCGGCCACCGTGGTCGGACGCCGGGCGAGCGTCGCGCTGGTCCCTGGTGAGCTCGTCACCCCGATGGACGTCTCGGCCGGTTCGCGGGTCCCGCCCGGCGACGCCATCGTCGGGGTGGCCATGAAAGGCAGCCAGCTCCCGGCGGAGGGAGTGTCGGCGGGGGACACGGTGGACGTCGTGCTGACCGGCACCCCCGGTTCACCCGTGAGTCCTTCGGGCACGGTGGGTGCTGCTCCCGTCGGTCTCTCGGCGCCCGGCGGCTCCCCGGCCCCCGCGCTGGCCGGCTCGCCATTCGGCGCCACCCTCGTGGACCACGTGCTCGTGACCGCCGTCGTCATCCCCGGGCAGACTCAGAGCGGGATCACGGACGTGTCGCTGCTCGTCCCGCACGACGTGGCCGCGGCCATTGCCGATGCTTCGACAGCGGGAGAGATCGCGCTGATCGGCGTCCCGGCACGATGACGACCGTCGCGTTCGTCGGAGCCAAGGGTGCGCCCGGCGTGACGACGACCGTGTGCGCGGTCGCCGCAGTCTGGCCGGACGTGCGCCCTGTCGTCGTGGCCGAATGCGATCCGGCAGGTGGCGATCTCGCGGCCCGATTCGGGTTGGGCACGGAACGGGGGATGGCGAGCCTCGTCCTGGCCGCCCGCGCGGAAGCGGGAAGAGGACCGACGTCGGCGCCGTCGCTCGACCCGCACGTGCAGGAGCTTCCAGGAGGGCTCGGGGTCGTCGTCGGGCCGGTGGGCGCTGATGCCGCATCGGTCGTCGATCAGCAACTCGCCCTGCTGCCGGCACGGTCGTGGCGCGGCGTGGACGGATCAGCCGACCGCGAGGACCTGGTCATCGATTGCGGTCGCCTTACTCCGGATGCCCCGGGCCAGAGACGCATCCTGCTCGAAGCGGACCTGGTTGTCCTCGTCGCGCGCGGTGACGCATCCTCGATCGTGAACGGACGCTGGGCTGCCGATCGCTTGGCCGACCTGCGCGGAGACCGGTCGACGACGCGGCTCGTGCTCGTCGAACCCGTCTCGTTCGAACCGGGAGAGATCGCAGACGTGATCGGCCTCCCGCTGGTCGGATGCATACCTCACGACACGCCGGCCGCCGAGACCCTGTGCGGCGTGCCGAGCTCGGCACGTTCGCTGGCCCGATCGGCGCTCATAACCGCCGCTCGGAAGGTGGCGCACGACTGCGCGGCCCCAGCAGTGGCGAAAGGACTACGCAATGCATCCTGACACGCGGACACAGATGATCGGGGCGATCCGCGCCCAGGTCGCGGACGATCTCGCCGATGCGGGCATCCGTGGATTGACGGAGGACGACCGCCGAGAGCTCGCCCGACAACTCGCCCTGGAGCGCCTGCAAGCGGTCGCGGCCGACCGGATGCTGGCGGGGCAGCCGCCCCTCGCTCCGCTCGAGGAGCAACTGGTGGCTCAGGACGTGATCGACGCCCTGTTCGGCCTCGGCCGGCTCCAGAGCCTCATCGACGATCCCGAGGTCGAGAACATCGACGTGAACGGCGCGGACCGCGTCTGGGTCACATACGCCGATGGCACGAAGCGCCTCGCTGATCCGATCGCCGAGTCCGATGACGAGCTCGTCGAGGTGATCCGATCGGCTGCCGCCCGACTCGGTCTGTCGGAGCGGCGGTTCGACAACGCGTGTCCCGAGCTCGATCTCCGTCTTCCCGACGGCAGCCGGTTGTCGGCGGTCATGGCCGTGACGGCGCGCCCGGCGGTCTCGGTACGTCGCCACCGATACGTCGACCTCACCTTGGCGGACCTCGTTTCCCTCGGAGCCATGGACGACGCCGTGGCCGATTTCCTGGCTGCGGCGGTCCGGGCCAGGAAGAACATCGTCGTCGCCGGTGCGATGAACTCCGGCAAGACGACCCTCGTACGCGCCCTCGCGTCCGAGATCCCGGCGAGGGAACGCGTGGTCACGATCGAGCAGGCATTCGAGCTCGGGCTCGACACGATGGGCGAGCGCCATCCGGATCTCGTCGCGCTCGAGGCCCGCAGTGCGAACGCCGAGGGAGAAGGTCAGGTGTCGATGGCCCGTCTCGTGCGACGGGCGCTTCGGATGAATGCGGACCGGGTGATCGTTGGAGAGGTCCTCGGCGACGAAGTGCTTCCGATGCTCAACGCCATGAGCCAGGGTCGCTCAGGATCGATGTGCACGATCCATGCCGACTCTTCGGCGGGGGCGTTCCGTCGGCTTGCTTCCTATGCAGTGCAGGCCCCGGAACGTCTTCCGCTCGAGTCGACGAACCTGCTCATCGCAGGCGCAGTCCATTTCGTGGTCTACGTGGAGGTGGCCGAAGAACCGTCCGGTCGACCGGGAACGGAGCTCGAGCGGCTGGCACAGATGGGCACGACTCCGGCGGACAGCAATTCCGCGTTCACGGCGGTTCGCCGCCGACGGTTCGTCTCGTCGATCCGTGAGGTGGTCGACGCAGATGGTCTCCAGGTGATCTCCAACGAGGTCTTCACCCCGGGGGCCGACGGACGAGCCGTCCCCTCGGCCCCGCTTCGCTCGTCGACATTGGCCGACCTCGCGGCGAAGGGATACGAACCGTCCTGGACCCGGGTCGAGTCGAGGTCGTGGTCATGAGCGCCATGACCAGCTTGGCGATCGCGGGGATGGCAGCTGGCGCCATCGGCTTGCTCTTGGGACTCCGCAAGGCCTACGGCACCGCGGCGCCCGTTCGGCTCGAGCGCCCCGGTGCACCGAAAGGACGTCCACTGATGCCGATCGCCGCCCTCGTCCTCGCGCTCGTGACGCTGCTTCTCACCAGATGGCCCGTCGCCGCACTGCTGGTCGGTGTAGCCGGGTTCGGGGTCCCTCGCCTGCTGCGGGCGCTGTCCGCCGACCGGACGAGCGCCCGGGTGGAGTCGGTCGCAACCTGGACGGAGCTCCTACGCGACACGCTCTCGGCGGCGTCCGGGCTCAACCAGGCCATCGTGGCGACCGCCGAACTGGCGCCGAAGGCCATACGTGGTCCGGTCATGGCCCTTGCCGAGCGACTGACCAGTGGAGTCCCCATGGACGAGGCGCTCCGGTATCTCGCGGACGAGATCGACGACCCCAGTGCCGATCTGGTGGTCTGCGCGCTGCTGCTCGCTTCGACCAGCCAGACGCAGAAACTCGCCGACCTCCTCGGTGCGTTGGCAGACGCAAGCCGCGAGGAGGTCGCGATGCGGCTTCGTGTGGAAGCAAGCCGGGCTTCATCGAGGAGTTCGGTCAGGACCGTGATGATCTTCTCGCTCGGCTTCGCGCTGTTGATGTTCGTCGCGGCCCACAGCTATCTCTCACCCTTCGGAACTGCGGCGGGGCAGATCGTGCTCGTTGCCGTCGGAGCCTGCTACGCCGCCGGGCTCACCCTGATGGTCCGCCTCGTTCGACCGAGACAGGGGGCCCGGCTCCTCGTCGGAAGGACGGCGTCGTGACCATCGTCCTTCTCGCTGGTCTCGGGACCGGATTGGCGCTCATCGGCCTGTGGCGAGCGGCTCGCCCCTCGCGGGGATCGGCCCACGGCGTCGTACGGGCCATGGAATTGGCCTCGGTGGCATCGAGAGACGCCAGCCGCCTGCGCGCGAGCGGTGGCCCCTCGGCCATGGCCACCCCCCAGCCCGCTCCGAAGGACCGAAGGCAATCGCCCTTCGAGGTGCATCGCCGGGTGGGCGAGCTCGTCGCCGATGCCTTGGACGACCGGTTCCGTCACAGTGGACCCGACACGCTGTTCTCGGAGATCTCGGGCTGGTTGAGGGTCACCGGGACCTCGCTCAGCGAGGTGTGCGGCGAAGTCGTGCTCGCCGCCTTCGCCGGACTCGCACTGCCGATCGTGTTCCAGATGGTCGCCGGCGCCGGCGGCGTCCGGGTCCCGGCGACCTTCCTTCTTCCGGCGGCACCCCTCGCCGGGACCGCCTTCGGTCTCGCGCCCGTCCTGGCGCTCCGCAACAGGGCGTCGCAGGCGCGCAAGAGCGCCCGGTTCGTGCTGGCGTCGTTCCTCGACCTTGTCGTCCTCGGGCTCGCCGGCGGAATGGGAATCGAGGGCGCCCTCCACAGCGCTGCTCGGGTCTCGGATGACGCCATGTCCCTGCGGCTGCGAGAGTCGCTCGAGATCGCACGCGACAGCGGCGAGACCCCCTGGCGGGCGCTGGCAGCGCTCGGTTCGGAACTCGGGATCGACGAGCTGGCCGAGCTCGCAGCAGCCGTCGGACTTGCCGGTCGCGAAGGGGCGCGGGTGCGATCCACCCTCGCCGCCAAGGCGGGTTCGATCCGACGGCACCAGCTCGCGGAGGCGGAGTCCGAGGCCAACACCCTGACGGAGCGTCTTTTCTTCCCGGGCGCCTTCCTCCTCGTCGGCTTCCTTCTTTTCCTCGGCTATCCGGCCGTGTCCCGGATCCTCGGCGGATTCTGACCAACGAAGGAGGAGCACCAACCACACACCGGTCATCAGTCGTCATCGCGTGTCATCAGCCGTCCGGAAGTGCCGGACGTACGAGCCAGATGGGAGTTGCTTTGTTGACATATCTGCAGTTCATCGCCTCGGTGGTGGCGTCCCGGATCTCGGAGCGGGACGAAGAGGGAAGCGTCGTGGAGAAGGTCATCCTGACTGCGATCTTCGCGGCGCTCGCCATCGCCGTCGGAGCGATCATCGTCGCCAAGGTGACGTCGACCGCCAACTCGATCAGTCTGAATTGATCAGCGGCGACATTATCGACGCGGTTCCCGGTCGGGTCCCTCTCCGGACCCGGCCGGACCGCGCGCGACGCATGAAACGGCTCTCACGAACCTGCGACGACGGTGGCAGCGTGGTCGTAGAGGCCGTCTTCGTCATCCCAGCCGCCATGATGATCATCCTCTTCGCCGTGCAGGCTTGTCTCTGGGCGCATGCGTCGGCCGTCGTGCAGTCCGCGGCTGCCGAGGGCGAGCAGGCGGCGACGGTGCTCGGCGGCACTCCGGACCAGGGCGTCAGTCGAGCAGAGGCCGTGCTCCAGAGCGAGGCTGCCAGCGCCGTGGTCGACCCGTCGGTGCAGGTCAAGGTGCTCAGCGACGGGAATGTCGACGTCACGGTTGCCGGCCGGGCATCCTCGATCCTGCCGTTCCTGCACCTTCCGGTGTCGGCGCAACGGCGGGCGTCGGTATCCGAATTCCGGAGCAACGGATGAGACGCGATGCCCAAGGGGGTCTCACCGTAGAGCTCGTGCTCCTCGCCCCCGTCTTGATCCTCTTCGCCCTGATGGCGCTCGGCCTCGGCCGCTACGAGCTGGCGCGCCAGGAGCTGGCCGACGCCGCCCGTGCCGGAGCAGAGGCCGCATCGGTGGTCCCATCCGCCGATCAGGCTGCCGGTGCCGCGTCGTCCGCCGTCCTGGCGCCGCTCAATGGGCAATCACACATGTGCGCACATCCCGCCGTGACGACGGACTCGTCCGGATTCGCTGCCGGCGGTGACGTCCGGGTGACGGTCAGCTGCAGAGTCGACCTCAGCGACCTGCTCGTCCCCGGTCTGCCCGGGGGCGTCGACGTCTCGGCGACGCAGGTCGCTCCGGTGGACCCGTTCAGAGAGGTGTCATGACAATGAGTCGGAATGAGCGTGGCTCGCTCACCGCGTTCGTCGCCGTCCTCGGCGCCGCCCTGTTCGTCCTCGTCGGGCTCGTCGTCGACGGGGGCCGCGCCATCGATGCCCACCGACAGGCGATGGACGCAGCGAGGGAGGCGGCGAGGGTCGGGGCGGATCAGCTGTCCGTCGACGGCCTGAGGTCGGGGGAGGTGACCGTCGACCCGGCAGCGGCAGTGGCGGCCGTGACGGGGTACCTCACCGCGGCGGGAGAACAGGGCTCGGTGCAGGTCGACGGGGACACCATCGTCGTGCACGTGGATGCATCGGTGCCGACGGCCATCCTCGGAATGATCGGCATCGACCACCTGTCGGTCTCGGCGTCGGCATCTGCCACCAATCTCCACGGCGTGACCCGGCAGGATCCATGAACCGCGTCCGCCGGGTGTTCGCCGTCGCCGCCCTTGTCTTCCTCGTGGCAGGCGTGCCGGTCCTCCTGTGGTGGTGGTCCGGGCCGCCGCAGATTGCCGGCGTCTGGCACGCCATCGGGCATCCGACGCTCGGTCGGCGGTTGTTCGACCGGGGCATGTCGGACGTCACCCTGGATGGCGTGCTCCTCGTCACGTCCTGGCTGGGCTGGGTCTACTTCCTGGCCACGGTCGTCTTCGACGTCGTCGGGCGTGTGAGTGGAAGGCGCATCCCGGGCTTGCCCCTCGCCCGCGGCGTCCGCTGGCTCGTGGCCGCAGGACTGGGATCCTCCCTGACCCTGATGAGTGGCCCTCGAACGCCGCCATTGCCTCGCCTCCACTCCTCGCCTGTGCACGTGCACACCGAGAACGCGCGCCCACGCGCGAGCACATCCGAGGGTGCTGGCACCGTCGCGCCATCGAAGCCGCAGTCGCAGCCGGGATCGAAGCCGCAGGTGGGCCCCTCAGAGCGCGAGTACGTCGTGCAGGCAGGCGACAGCCTCTGGACGATCGCCGCAAAGGAACTCGGCTCGCCGCAGCGGTGGAAAGCGGTCCGGGTCCGGAATCTCGGTCTCCCGCAGCACGACGGCATGGCTCTGAGCACGGAGAACTGGGTGCTCCCCGGCTGGAAGCTCATCCTTCCCGCACCCTCTGGGGCCACCTTGACCTCGGATACCTCGTTCGTTGCGGCGACGAACGGTGGGACAGCGGGCCACGTCGGATCAGGGCCCGGAAGCTCGCCCTCGGCGCCTTCTCCCAGGAATTCCGGGCACGGGAATCCACTCGGCTCCATCACCTACGGCGTCCTGGGGGCGGCGATCGTGCTGACTGTCGACCGTCTCCGGCGACGACAGCTCCGACACCGACCGGAAGGCCGGCGCATCGTGCTGCCTTCCGGAGCCCTGGCCGACCTGGAGCGAGGAGTGCGTGCCACGGCGGACACTGCCGCCTTGGAGGCCATCGACCGGGCACTGTGCTTGTACGACCGGTGCGTCGAGCCGACCGCCCAGGCTGCGGGCCCAGCCGTTCTCCGGTGCGCCGGGCAACACGTCGACCTGGTATTCGGTGAGGCCCCGGTTCGTCGCCGGGAAACGGTCACCGGCGTTGCGCAGCTGCCCGGGCCGCCTTTTCTCGTCTCCTCGGACGGGCGCACCTGGCGGGTTGCGAGGACGGAACTATCGGACCGGGCAGCGGACGCGCGCCCGTCATCCCGGCGGTCGCGCCCGCTCGTGAGTCTCGGTGTCACCAGTGACGGCGTTGCCCTCCTCGACCTCCGGTTCGTCGGGTCCCTGGCCATCGGTGGTTCGCGCTCCCGGCAGGTGGGGGAGGCGATGATGCTCGAGCTCTCCATGCTGCCGTGGGCGGAGGGAACTGAACTCTTCGTCGTGGGCTGGGACCACCAGCTCACAGCCGTGCCGCGAGTGCGGGTGGTCGGCTCGGTGGACGAAGCGCTGAGCGCGCGGGCTCGCGGGGGGACGGCGGAGACGCTGCGCGTCGTGGTAGTCGACAGCTCCATCGTCGGGCCCGACGAGGTGGCGCCGCTGATCGCCGAGACCGGGCGTCGCATCGGCGACCTGGTGGCGGTGGTGATCGGAGAAGGAGATGGCTCAGGGGCGGCTTGGGTGGTCACGGCGGAGGATGAGCATCTCGACATCCGGTTGAACAGCGCGCCGGGTCACCGCGATGCGGGCGGGGATACGCGGATCGAACGGATGCAGCGGCTTCCCGGTCGGGATCATCTCCTACCGGACGTCGCATCACTTCTCGCCAGTGCGCGAGCGCTCACCTTCGAGGACGCGCCTGCCGCCGAGCGCGCCGGCGCCGAATTGTTCGACGCCGACATCGTCGCCGCACCCGACGAGCCCGAGGTTCTCGTCCGGATCCTCGGGCCGGTGGAGGTGACCGGACAGGAGAGGGATTTCCAGCGGGCATGGGCTTTGGAGCTTGTCGTCTTTCTCTCGCTACGGGCACGGGGAGCGACCACAGAAGAATGGGCGACGGCCCTATGGCCTGACCGCGCTCCCGCTGCCGCGTCTTTGTATTCGACGGCGTCAGCGGCGCGCCGCGCGCTCGGGTCGGCGCGGTCGGGGGCCGATCACCTCCCGAGGGGGCATGGTCGCCTGGCGCTCGGCCCCGGTGTTTCGACCGACTGGCGACTGTTCCAGAGTCTCGCGGAGAGTCCGGACACGGCGGATTGGAAACGCGCGCTCGCCTTGGTCCGCGGCCGCCCACTCGATGGTCTACGCCAACCGGACTGGGCAATCCTCGATGGCACGATGGCTGCCATAGAAAGTCTGGTTGTCGATGTAGGAATCCGACTGGCGGCGGTGGCACTGCGCGACGGGGACACGGCGACGGCAGAATTCTCGGCGCGCCAGGCGCTGAAGGCGTCGCCGTACGACGAACGACTTTTCAGGGTGCTCCTGCGAACGGCCGACGCCAACGGCAATTCGGCCGGGGTCGAGGCCACAATGCGCGAACTCCTCAAGGTGCTCGCCGACGACGACGTAGAGGACACCGTGCATCCGGAGACCCTCGAGCTCTACAAGACGCTGTCGCGACGAGCGCAGAACAGGCGCGGCGCCTGAGCCGACCCCTCCGACCGGTGCGGCGGAATCAGCTACCGAGCTCGCGGGAGCGTGCCCGGTACTTACGCGCTTTCGTCTCGAGCTCCTGCATCATGGCCTCGAGGCGGCTCTGCTTTGCCCGTACCAGCCCCCGCAGACGGTCGTTGATCTCGATCGCTTCGGCGAGGATCTGCCGGTGGCGCTCGGGGGTCACCCCGGACTCCACCTCGCTGCGAAGTCCTGCGAGCTGATCCTCGCTACGGAGGATGTCGCCGATCTCTCCGAGGTCGAAGCCGAGGAGTTCCTGCAATTCCCGAATCCGCCTGAGGCGGGCGACGTCCTCCTCGGTGTAGCGCCGTGCGCCTCCGGCAGAGTGACTCGCCGGCCTGAGCAGACCCAGCTCCTCGTAGTAACGCAGCGTCCGGCACGACGTGCCGACCAGGTCGGCGGCTTCTCCGATGCGGTAGAGCGGCGCCGTGGTGGTGGGCACGTCCCGAAGCGTAGGAGTCATTGCCGGCTCAATTCGCGCACCATCGGGCCGGCGGAGACGGACGGAGCTTCGTCGGCGGCTGCACCGGCCGTGGCCGACGCCGACGTCCCTTGATCGTCGTGCGGTTTGTCACCGGCCCACCAGCTGGCCAGGCCGGCCAGGGCACACAGGGCGGCCGAGGCGGTGAACGCCACGACCAGACCGTGGTGGAAGGGACCGGAGATGAGCGAAGGGAAGAACGTCTTTCCCGTCACCACCGATGCGTGCGCAGGGCCGATCTTGGCGAGGACCCCGGGGCCGAGCAGGGTCCGCATCGGGTTGTAGCCGAGGAAGGCGGCGAACAGTGTGCCGACCGGCGGCAGACCCGCTACCCGGTGCGCGACGGTGGCCGGTACCCCCTGTGCGAGCAGACCTGCGGACATCGCGGAGGGGAGGGTCGAGGCCAGTCCGACGATCATGAGGGAGAAGAAGATGCTGATGGAGAGCACGAATCCCGAGTTCATGAACGTGGCCCGCATCCCCGATGCCGCCCCGCGCTGATCTGGTGGCACGGCGTTCATGATGGTCGTGGTGTTCGGCGCCGAGAAGAGCCCGGTGAAGATCCCGTTCAGTCCGACGAGGACGGCGAAGCCCATGTACGGGAAGTCGACCGGCAGCGCCAAGAGCAGCAGGAAGGTCACCGCCGTGCCGAGCATGCCGATCGTCGAGAACCACCGCTGGCCGAAGTGGTCCGACACCCGGCCCGCCATGGGTCCGGCGAGGAGGTAGCCGATCGACATCGGGACCAGGTAGATCCCCGACCACAGCGGCGTCGACTCGAACGAGTAGCCGTGGAGGGGGAGCCAGATGCCCTGCAGCCACAGGATCAGCATGAATTGCAGGCCACCGCGGCCCATGTTCGACAGGAGGTTGGCGAGCCCGGCACCGAAGAAGGCGCGGATCCGGAACAGGCCGAGGTGGAACATCGGCTCCTTCACCTTCGACTCGACGAAGGTGAAGGCGATGAGGAATGCCACACCGGCGACGAGTTCGGCCAGGACGGTGGGGTTCGTCCAACCCATGGAGTGATGGCCGTAGGGCATGAGACCGTAGGTGAGTCCGACCATCACGAGCACGAGCCCGAGGGCGAACGTCGCATTGCCCCACCAGTCGACGCGGGCCCTACCGCGGACTCCCGAATCATGCAGCTTGAGATAGGCCCAGAGCGTCCCCGCCACCCCCACCGGGACACTGACGAGGAACACGAGTCGCCACTCCACGTCGGCCAGCACGCCGCCGACGAGGAGCCCGAGGAAGGAACCGGATATCCCGGCCACGATGTTGATGCCGAGCGCCATGCCCCGCTCCCGGACGGGGAAGGCATCGGTCAGGATGGCCATCGAATTGGCCATGAGCAGCGCGCCGCCGATGCCCTGCACGATGCGCAGCCCGATGAGGACCATTGCCCCCGACGTGCCGGTCACGGGGGAGGCGGCCAGCCCGATCGAAGCCAGGGTGAAGACGGCGAACCCGGCGTTGTACATCCGGACCCGACCGAAGAGGTCGCCGATCCGCCCGAGCGTCACCACCAGCACGGCGGTCACCACCATGTACCCCTGCAACAGCCACAGCAGCAATCCGACGTTCGAGGACTGCAGGGGGTCGACGTGGATCCCCCGGAAGATGGCCGGCAACGAGATGATCACGACCGACGTGTTCATCATCGCCATGAACACACCGAGGGTCGTGTTCGTGAGGACGGTCCACTTGTAGCGGTCCGGATGCGGCCGGGGGGCTGTCGGTCCGGCAGGGCCTCGGAGCGGAGAGGGCAGCAGGGGGCGGGGCATCGTGGTCACAGTTTACGTCAACGTTAGGTTAGGTGCGACCGCCCGGTCGCTGCTCCCCCTACTCGCCGCCTCTCGACCGAGGCACCGGCCGGTGCCGGGTCGGCCGTCTCGGGGCGGTCGTCGGGTGTGGTAGCCAGGGTTCCGTGCCCCGATTCGAGCCCTTCTCCGGTCTCCGCTACGACTCGAGCGTTCCGCTCGACGCCGTGATCGCGCCCCCCTATGACGTGGTCGGACCCGAGGAGCGGGCCGAGCTCGCCGCTCGCCATGCGGCCAACGCCATCCTGGTGGAACTGCCCGCCGACGACCCGTCCTCGGGTCGGGACCGGTACGCCAACGCCGCCGCCATCCTCGAGCAGTGGATCAAAGAGGGAGTCCTGCGGCGTGACGACGCTCCGGCCTTCTACGCCTACCGCATGACGGCGGTCGGCGGCGACCACACGGCTGGCGTCATCGGAGCGCTCGGCTGCGAGCCGGTGGGTGGCGACATCCTGCCCCACGAGCAGACCATCCCGAAGGACAAGAGCGACCGCCTCGATCTCCTGCGCGCCTGCAAGGCGAACCTCTCTCCGATCTGGGGTCTCTCGCTCACCGACGGTCTCTCTGCGCTCTACGAGCAGACGGGACCGCCGGACGCCAGTGCCACAGACGACGAGGGCACGGTCCACGAGCTCTGGGTGGTGGACGATCCGGCTGTGGTGGACGCCATCCGGGTCAGCGTGGGATCCGCTCCCGTCGTCATCGCCGACGGGCACCACCGCTACGAGACGGCGCTGCGCTACCGCGACGAGCTGCGCGCCCGCGGCGAGCGCGTGCCTGTGGGGGCCGACTACGTGCTAGCCTACCTGGTGGCACTCGATGATCC
>DASRBM010000220.1:0-3475 GCA_035653635.1 Acidimicrobiales bacterium
CCGGCGATGTCGGCGAGCGCGGCGCGCGCCGCGTGCTGGAACTGGCGGACGGTGAACTCCTCGGCGGGGTCGACCAGATCGAGCAGGTGGTAGCGGAGCTCGGCGCGCTCCTCCACACTCGGTTTGGCGGTGCCGATGTCCATGTGCCGGTAGACGGTCATGGAGTCGACAGCCACGAGGTCGGCGTCGGGCCGCCGGCGGGCGAGGGCGGCGGCGAGCGCCGACTTGCCGGAGGCGGTGACGCCCACGAGGGCGAGGGGCGCGCGGCCCACGACGGCGCTCAGCCGGCGCGCACCGCCAGCCGGGTGCGCCGGGGCGGGGGCACCGACAGCACCTCCACCAGGCGACCGGCCAGATGGTGCGGGGCGGCGCGCTCCACCTGCACGCGGGCATAGGCGCCGACGGGCGGACCGCCGGCGGCGTCGGGGCGGAAGTGGACGAGCTTGTTCTGGCGCGTGCGGCCCGTGATCATGGACGGGTCGCGCTTGGAGGGACCCTCCACGAGCACCTCCTCGACGCGCCCCACGCGGGCCTCGTGCTTCGCCAGCGCCGAGCGCTCCACCACCGCCCGCAGGCGCTCGAAGCGCTCCGCCACCACGTCGTCGGGGACGAAGCGCTCGGTCATGACCGCGGCCCGTGTGCCGGGGCGGGGCGAGAAGATGAAGGTGTAGGCGCTGTCGTACTGTGCCTCGGCGGCCACCGCCAGGGTGTCGGCGAAGTCGTCCTCCGTCTCGCCGGGGAAGCCCACGATGATGTCGGTGGTGACGGCCAGGTCGTCGACCGCGGCGCGCGCCGCGGCCAGCTTGGCCAGGTAGCGCTCGGCCGTGTAGCCGCGGCGCATGGCGGCGAGCACGCGGTCGCTGCCGGACTGGAGCGGCAGGTGCAGGTGCTCGCACACGGCCTCGGTGTCGGCCATGGCGGCCACCGTCTCGGGTCGCAGGTCCTTCGGATGCGGGCTCGTGTAGCGGACGCGGCGGATACCGGGCACGGCGCCGACGGCCCGGAGCAGATCGGCGAACAGCGGGCGGCGCCGGGTGAGGTCGCGGCCGTAGGAGTTCACGTTCTGGCCGAGCAGGGTCACCTCGGAGACGCCGTCGGCCGCGAGGGCGGCGACCTCGGCGACGAGCTCGTCGAAGGGACGGCTGACCTCGGGGCCGCGCACCTGGGGCACGATGCAGAAGGCGCAGGAGTTGTCGCAGCCGACCTGGATGGTCACCCAGGCGCCATGGGCCACGTCGCGCACCGCCCCCAGCGACGAAGCGGGCTCCTCCACGGCCGGCGGTGCGTCGGGCACCTCGACCACCGGTCCCTCGGCGGCGGCCCGGCGTAGGAGCACCGGCGCCCGCTGCAGGTTGTGGGTGCCGAACACGACGTCCACGTGGGGGGCCCGCTCGCGCAGCGCCGCGCCGTCCTTCTGGGCCAGGCAGCCTCCGACCGCGATCTGCACCCCGGGCCGGGCGTCGACCAGCGCCTTCAGCCGGCCCAGTTCGCCGTAGAGCTTGTTGTCGGCGTTCTCCCGGATGCAGCAGGTGTTGAGCACGACCACATCCGCGGCGGCGACGTCGTCGACCTGCTCCATGCCCTCGCCCACGAGCAGCCCGGCCAGGCGCTGGGAGTCGTGCTCGTTCATCTGGCACCCGAAGGTGCGGATGTGGAACGTCCTGGGCACCGCCCAAGTGTAGGAGGCGCCTACCCCCCGCCCAGCAGGTCGAAGGGGGCGGCCCGCCCGCCGTGCCAGGGGGTGTCGGACCCGTCGACGACGAGCCCGTCGAGGTCGGGGCGCACCACCACGGCGCGCCCGGGCACCCCGATCTCGGCCATGGCCTGCTGCACGGCGGCGCAGACCCGGTCGCCGGTGCCGGCGTCGCACAAGCCGAGCAGGGTCGGCCCCGCGCCCGACCAGCACGACGCCCGCGCCCCTGCCGCCACCAGGCGCCCGAGCACCTGGGGCGCCTCGGGGAAGAGCGGACTGCGGTAGTCCTGGTGGAGGCGGTCCTCGGTGGCCTCCTTGATGAGCAGCGCCTTGTCGGCGAGCCCTGCCAGCAGCAGCGCCATGCGGCCGAGGTTGAAGGTGGCGTCGCCCCGCGGCACCTGATGCGGCAGGACCTGGCGCGCCTTGGCCGTGGGCAGCCCCCGGTCGGGAATCACGGCCACGAACTCGATGAGCGGGTCGAGCGGCAGTCGCACGGCCCGTACCGCGCCGCGCACGGTCGTGGCCGCCACGAGCCCCCCGACGACCGAAGCGGCGGCGTTCTCGGGATGGCCGTCGACCCGTGCGGCCACGGCCAGCGGGTCCTTGGAGCCGGCCGCGGCTGCGGCGGCCACGGCGAGGGCGGCCGACGAACCGAGCCCCCGGGCCACCGGGATCTCCGAACGCACGGTGATGGCGAGACGGTCGTGTCCGGCGACGTCGATGGCCACGCGGGCGGCCAGGTGGCTGGCGTCGGCGGGGAGCTCGGCGCCTTCGCCCTCGGCGCGCACGGTCAGCCGGCGGGCAGGCTCGATCTCCACTTCGACGTAGAGCCCGACGGCGAGCGCCAGGACGTCGAAACCGGGTCCGAGGTTCGCCGAGGAAGCCGGAGCCCGTGCCCGCACCGGGCTCAGGGTAGTGCCCGACGCCGCTGGTCGCCGGGGCCTACGGGCGGCTGTAGCGCCAGTGCCACGAGGGCCCGGGCAGGTCTCCGGTGGTGCGGACCGGCACCCGGAAGCGCTGGGTGCCCTTCGTCACGACCAGGGTGCCGACGGCCGCCCCCCGGGCGAGGCCGGCGCGCACGGAAGCCGTCTGCATGGTGAACTCCACCTGCTGACCGGGCCACGCCAGCGTCTGTACTGCGTCGCCGGTCACGAGTCCGACGGTGCCGCTGCGCCACTGCGCTCCGACGTAACCCACCTGGGTCCCCCGTTCGACGAGGGTCTGCTGCACGACGCCCGAGGCGGCGGCGTCGATGAGCGCCACCGCCCGCCGGTCGGCGACACGGATGGGGTCGGCGGCCCCGCTCTGCTGTCCGGTGAGCGCGGCGAGCACGAGGACCTGCCGCCCGGCCACCGTCCGTTCGGCGGCGAGCACCACGCAGCCCATGGCGGCCTGGGTGAAGCCCGACTTCACCCCGACCACGCCGTCGGTGCCCACCGCCGGCACGTAGTTGGCGAGCAGTCCCACGCCGGCGACGGTGATGGTGGGCTGGGCCACGATGGCGGCGAACGCCGGGATGGCCATGGCGGCGTCGGTCAGGCGCAGCTGGTCGCCGGCGGTGCTGACGCTGTTCTCGTCGATGCCACTCGGGTCGGCGTAGTGCGTGGCGCGCATGCCGAGGGCCTGCGCGGTGGCGTTCATCTTCGCCACGAACGCGCTCAGGCTTCCGGCGTCCCACCGGGCGAGCGAGTCGGCGAAGTCGTTGGCGGAATGGATCATGAGCCCGTCGAGCAGCTGACGCTCGCTGAAGGACTGGCCCGTCACCACCGGGATGGAGGTGGC
>DASRBM010000221.1:0-9481 GCA_035653635.1 Acidimicrobiales bacterium
CCGGTGATCACCCACTCGTCGCCGTCGCGCACCGCCCTCGTGGCGAGCGACGCCAGATCGGAGCCCGAACCGGGCTCGCTGAAGAGCTGGCACCAGATCTCCTCGCCCGAGAGGATCTTGCGCAGGTAGCGCTCCTTCTGCGCCTCGGTGCCGTGCTCGATGAGCGTGGGGCCGGCGAGGCCGACCCCGAGCAGGTTGATGGACACCGTGGGGAGCCGGTGACGCACGAGTTCGGAGCGGATGACCTGCTGCATCCAGACCTCGCCCGACAGGCCGCCGTACTCCTTCGGCCAAAGCGGCGCCGCGTACGGACTCGTCCCGATGGTGCCCTGCCAGGCGAAGGGGTTGAAGCCGGAGTCGGCCTTGATCTTCTCGAGGGTGGCGTCGTCTCCGGATTCGACCGCGTCGACCCATCCCTTCGGCAACGCGTCCGCCAGCCAGTCGCGGAACTCGGCGCGGAAGGCCTGCTGCTGCTCGGTGTCCTCGATCTCCCAGCGCACGCCGCCCTCCCCCGGAGGCGCGGAGGCACCCCCGTATATTGATTGGCGAGTCAACAAGCTCGGCCAGCATATGGGAGGCAGCCCGTGACGACCACCGGCGCAGGCGAGAGCGCGCTGTCCGACGAGCAGCAGCAGCAGATGCGGCGGGCGGTGCCCGACGCCATGCTCCAGACGCCGTACGTGGGGTGGCTGGGACCGGTCTTCGAGCACTTCGGGCCGGACGAGGTGGTGATGCGCCTGCCCTTCCGCCACGAGCTCACCAACGACGGCGCCCGGTACCACGGCGGGGTGGTCGCCGCCCTGATGGACACCACGGCCGCTGCCGCGGCGTGGTCCAACCACGATTTCTCCAAGGGCACCCGGGCGTCGACGGTGTCCATGTCGGTGCAGTACGTGGGCGCCGCCGACCGCAGCGACCTCCTGTGCCGCGCCCGGGTCGTCCGACGCGGGCGAGAGCTCACGTTCGTCGACATCACCGTCACCGACACGGCCGACAAGCTCCTGGCCCACGGATTGCAGACCTACCGCATCGTGTAGCTCCGCCCGAGCCGACGGTGCGCTCTGTGCCGCGTCAGCGGACGATGCCCATGCGCCGCGTCAGCGGACGATGCGAATGGCGTTGCGCGCCCCTTCGGGGGTGTCGAGACCGAGGAGATGCCGCCGGCGGGCGGCCACGGACTCGAGGAAGGCCCGCCCCCGGGGCAGGTAGCGGAGCACGTCGACCTGTCCCTGCGGCCGCGGCAGCATCCACGAGTGGCCGCCCGGCACCCACTGCACCGGGGCGCCGACGATGTCGGCCACCTCGGTCGCCGTGGCCGCGTTGCAGATCCTGTCGAAGCACCCCCACACGCTCAGGAAGGGGATGTCGGAGGCGGCGACCTCGGCGAGCTCGTCGCGCATGTCGATGGCCATCAACATCGCGCCCACCGGCAAGGTGCGTCCCATGGCCCGGATGTTGCGACGGGCATCGGGCCACAGCCCGCGCACGGTGGAGGAGAGCCGTCGTCCGATGAGCAGGTCGGGCACGTCGAGCCCGGCCGCGAGGAGCAGGTCGGCCACCGCGGCCACGTCGGGCAGCATGGGACCGAGCAGCCGGACGAGCGGACCGTGGCGGTGTTTCCACTCCGGTGTGGCGGCCCCGTCGCGGTAGACGATGCCGAGCGTGCGGTCGGGGTGGCGGGTGGCGAACTCGACGGCGACGGCGCCACCCATGGAGTGCCCGAGCATGAGCGCCTGCTCCACGCCCGTCTCGTCGAGGAGCTTCACCAGCTGCCCGGTGATCGCCCGGATGTTGACCTGCTCCCATGGCAAAGGGTCGCTGCCGGCGAAACCCGGCAGACTCGGGTTGAGCACCCGCCAGCCGAAGGCGCGGGCAAGGTGGCTGCTCTCGCGCCAGTACATGCCACCGCCGGCGAAGTAGCCGTGGACGTTGACCGCCCACAGCGGCGCGCTGCCGGGACCTTCGGGGCCGGGGACGCCCTCGTTGTCCGACACCGCGTATCGCATGCGCCGACCGTCGATCACCGTGCGGCACGGCACCATGCGCGGCAGCGACGGCGACGGCGCACGGAAGACGTCGACGGGCGACGCCGGTCCCCGACGGCCGGGCCGGGAGACGGCAGACGACGAGGGCATCATGGCGCCGGCAATTCTACCGTTCGACGACGAAATGTGGCGTCTTATGCACGCACCGTAACGGCGTTGGCGCGGGCAAGGGCTTCTTCCGCTTCGCTCACGAACCGGGCCACGAGCTCCGCGGCAGGGACGAGGTCATGGATGGCGCCGACGCCCTGTCCGGCGGGATACCCCTCGCGGTCGGGGTCGACCTGCTGCGTCGCCTCGTCGCCGCCGAGATGGAAGGCCTGGTCACCGAACGACTTCCCGAGCTGGGCCGGGAACGGCTGCAGCTCTTCGGGATGCTCCTCGTAGTACTGCGTGTAGCGGTTGCGCACGACCCGCATCGTCTTTCCCGAATAGGCGCGGCTCACGATCGTGCCGTCCTCGGCCGTGCGCAGCAGTGCGTCCTTGTATCCGATGACCGAACGCGCCTCGGGGGTGGCGATGAAGCGCGTGCCCACCCACACCCCGTCCGCGCCGAGCGTGAGCGCGGCAGCGAGCCCGCGTCCGTCGAAGATGCCGCCGGCCGCCACCACCGGCACCCGGTCGCCCACCGCGTCGACGATCTGCGGCACGAGCGGCATGGTCGCCACCGTGCCGGTGTGTCCTCCTGCCTCGGTGCCCTGGGCCACCACGATGTCGCAACCGGCGTCGACCGCGCGCCGGGCGTGGTCCACCTTGCCGCACATGTTCACCACGAGCAGGCCGTGCCGGTGACACAGCTCCACCACTTCGACGGGCACGCCGAGTCCGGCCACGAACACCGACGCACCGCCCTCGATGATCTTCTCGACCTGGGCGATCATGTCGCCCGGCATGGCCGTGAGCAGATCGACGCCGAAGGGCTTCTCCGTCCGGGACCGCACCTCGCGCATCTCCGCCACCATCGTGTCGGTGTTCATCGTCGACGCGCCGAGGCAGCCGAAGCCGCCCGCCTCCGAGACCGCCGCCACCAGGCGGTGGTAGGACACCCCGCCCATGCCGGCGAGCATGACCGGATGCTCGATGCCGAGCACCTGGGTGAGCCGGGTCTGCATGGGGCCTCCTCCGACGGCTGACTGGCGTGTCAGTTCTACCTGCCACCCCTCGGCGCCGCCAGCACGCCCGCTCTAACCTCCCCGCATGAGCGACGCACGCGGCGCGATCGAGCGTCGACTGGCCAAGGCCCGCCTCCTCGCGCACACGTTGCGCGACTTGGGACTGCCCACCATGGGTCATGTCGTGGTCAACTCGGCACGACGTCGTCGTGCCCAGCTGGCCGAGCTCGACGGCGCCCCCGACGGTCCGTGGGCGGCGCCCGGCGCACGCAGATCGGTGTCCCCCGTGGCGCACGGCGCCCGGGTCGAGTTCACCGATGCCACCGTCGAGGTGTCGTTCCTGGCCGACGACGTCGTGCGCATCGTGTGGGAGCCGGGTCCCGTCCCCGTCCCCTACGCACTGGTGGAGCCCCTGCCCTGGCGACCTCCGGCCGTCGACGTCGTGCAGGACCAGTCGAGCGTGCGCGTGCGCGGGGGTGCGCTCGTCGTGGAGCTCGCCTCCGACGGGGCCATCAGCGTCCGGCGAGCCGACGGGGCGGTGCTCCGCACCTTGGGACCGCCGGTACGGCGCGGCGGCGCCTGGCGCCAACCCTTCACGGCCCGCTCCGGCGAGCGCTTGTGCGGCCTCGGCGAGCAGGCGGCCGGCATCGATCTGCGGGGCCGGACCGTGCGCCTGTGGAATCGCGATCCGGGCGGTTCCTGGGGGCCGGGTCGGCGCTCGCTCTATGTCGGGATCCCCGTGCTGCTCGGCGTCCATCCCTACGGCGGCCTGCTCACCTTCGTGGAGAACTCCACCGATGCCACCGTCGACTTGCCGGTGCACGGCGAAGACGGCGCCACCTGGACGGTGTCGGGCGGCGCGCTGCGCCAGTACCTGGTGGCGGGGGACCCCGCCACCGCGCTCGAGCGCTACAGCACGCTCACCGGCCGTCCCTTCCTGCCGCCGCGCTGGGCCCTCGGCTACCACCAGAGCCGCTGGGGCTACAAGAGCGAGGCCGACGTGGACGAGGTCCTGCGCGGCTACCGGTCCATGGGGGTGCCGCTCAGTGCGGTGCACCTCGACATCGACTACATGCGGGGGTACCGCGTCTTCACCGTCGACGAGGAACGCTTCCCCGATCTGGCCGCGCTGGCCCGCCAGGCGGGGGAGCAGTCGGTGCGCCTGGTGACGATCATCGACCCCGGTGTGAAGGTCGACCACCGGTTCGATCTGTACCGGGAGGGGGTGCGCGGCCGGCATTTCTGCACCGGCGCGGACGGCGCGCCGGAGATCGGGGTGGTCTGGCCGGGACGGGCCGCGTTCCCCGACTTCACCGACCCCGGCGCCCGCGACTGGTGGGCGGCCCAGTACCGGCGCCTGACCGACGCCGGGGTGGCCGGCATATGGCACGACATGAACGAGCCGACGTCCATCTCGCTGGCGGGCGATCCGACGCTGCCCCGCACCACGCGCCACGCGTTCGAGGGCCACGGCGGTGACCACGCCGAGGCCCACAACCTGTACGGGTTGCTCATGAACAGGGCCGGGGCGGAAGGGCTGCGCCGCGCCCGGCCCGAGCGCCGCCCGTGGATCCTGTCGCGCTCGGGTTGGGCCGGCATGCAGCGCCATGCATGGAACTGGACCGGCGACGTGGAATCGTCGTGGGCGGGGTTGCGCCAGCAGGTGGCCACCGTGCTCGGACTCGGTCTGTCGGGCGTGCCCTACAGCGGGCCCGACATCGGCGGCTTCAGCGGCGTGCCCGACGGCGAGCTCTACCTGCGCTGGCTGCAGATGGCGGTGTTGATGCCCTTCTGCCGGACCCACAGCATCGTGGGCGCCCCGCCGCGCGAACCGTGGCGCTTCGACGAGCCCGTGCGCGGCGCCGTGGCCGCCTGGATCCGGCTCCGGTACCGGCTTCTTCCGTATCTCTACACGCTCGCCCACGAGGCGGCCACCACCGGCGCACCGCTCGTGCGGCCGCTGTGGTGGGCGACCACCGGCGAGGCCGCACCCGGCCCACTCGACGTGGACGACGCCTTCCTCCTCGGCGACGGGCTCTTGGTGGCGCCGGTGACCGAGGCCGGAGCCGACGGTCGTCAGGTCCCGGTACCACCGGGTGCGTGGCGGAGCTGGTGGGCGTCCGACACCGCCATCCCCGCCGCCCATGCCCCCGGAACGCGTCTCGCCGCGCCGCTCGCCCGAATGCCGGTGCTCGTGCGCCAGGGCACCGTCCTGGTACTCGACGACTCGTGGGCCGATGGCGACGGGCCGTGCGCGCTCGACGCCGACGGGGACCTCGAGTCCTCCGCCTCCCCGGTGCTCACGCCCGGCCACGGCCCGACGACGTTCGCGCTGCACTGCTGGCCCGACGACGGTGCCGCGACGGGCTTCGCCGTGGACGACGCCGGCGACGGGGAGGGGGCCATCCGGCGCGACGAGTTCACGCTCGAAGGCGCCAACGACGGCGGCGAGGCGGTGCTGCGTTGGCGGCGGAGCGGGGACTTCGCCGCTCCCACGGACGTGCGGGTCGTGGTGCACGGACTGCGGATGGAGCGAGCCGAGGCCGACGGCAACGCGGTCGAGGTGAAGGGGAGCACGGTGCGCTGCGGGTCGTTCGACGAGTTGCGGCTGTCCGGGCTCTCTCCGGCCGCCGCCGCGGTCACGTCGGCCGGCTGAGGGAGACGACGGCGGCGTCCACGCTCGGGTACAGGTGCTCGGCGCCGATGCGGGCCAGGAGCCCGCTGTGCTCCAGGTTGTGCTGGAGATGGGCGCCGGCCCGGGCGAGCCCGACCGTCACGTGGCGGCCCGACAGCTCGTCGAGCAGGTGGCCGAGCACCCGTGAACCGGTGAAGTCGACGTCGTACATGCCGATCACGTCGAGCACGAGGGCGTTGCCGGTGGCGCCCGGTTCGGCGAGTGCCTTGCCGATCTCCTCGCGGAAGTGATTAGCGTTCATGTAGGAGAGCGACGCGGCGAAGAGCAGCACCGTGACTCCCGGCACCTCGGTGGCGTGCTCGCCGCTCTCGAGCGGGGCCCAGCTGGTGGTGCCGGGGATGCGGCCGAGCCGGTGCACCCGGGGCCGGGCGCTCAGCCGGGTCCGGTCCAAGATGGCGAGGGCGACGGCGAGGGCGATCCCCTGCTCCACCCCCACGAAGGCGACGGCGAGCAGGGTCACGACGGCGAGGCCGAACTCGAGCAGGTCGAAGCGGGCGATGGCGGCCAGGTCGCGGCCGTGGAAGATCCGCGTGGCCACGAAGACGAGGATCGCTCCCAAGGTGGCGAGGGGCACGTCGTGGAGTGCGCCGGCGGCCGGCACGAGGAGCACGACGGCGCCGGCCGCCAGCAACCCGGTCAACTGGGTGCGCCCCCCGCTGCTCGCCACCGCGGCCGTGCGGGCGGGGCTCGCGTTGACGGGGAAGGAACCCGACACGCCGGCGAGCACGCTGCCGATCCCCACGCCGAGGAAGTCGCGGCCCATGTCGACCTCGAAGCCTCCCTGGTCGGCGAAGGCGCGCGACGTCGCCGCGGACTGGGTCACCACCACGAGCGCCACCACGGCCGAGATCGGGAGGACCTTGCCGAGCGCCGTCCACGACAGCCCCCGCAGCCCGAACGCGGGTGCGCCGTGGGCCACCGAGCCGAGCACCGCGACACCATGGGCGTGCAGGTGGGCGGCCGCCACCACCGCGGTCGAGACGACGAGTCCGACGAGTGCCCCGGGGATGCGCCGGTCGATGCGCTCGCTCAGCTCCACGGCGGCGAAGACCCCGAGCGCGATGAGCACGGTGGGTCCGTTGGCCCGGCCGAGATGGCCGACGAGCGTGGTCACCCGGTGCACGGTGCTCCCGGATACGGCCGGCAGGCCGAGGACGTCGGGCAGCTGATGCACGACGATGATGACGGCCACGCCGGCGAGGAACCCCGTGATGATGGGACTCGACAGGAATTCGGCGATGAACCCGAGCCGCAGCACCCCCACCGCCGCCACCAGCACGCCCACGCACACGGCGAGGATCCCGGCCAGGTCGACGTACTGCGCCGAGGACTGGGGCGCCAGGTGCGCCAGGGCGGCGGCGAAGAGGGGGGCGATGGTGGAGTCGGCCCCCACCGACATCTGCGGGTTCGAGCCGAGCACGGCGAAGGCGACGGTGCCGGCCACGAAGGCGAAGAGGCCGGTGATCGGCGGCATGCCGGCCAGGCGGGAGGTGGCGAGCTGCTCGGGAACGGCGATCACGAGGAGCGTGAGCGCGGACACGAGCTCGATGCCCGGTGAGAAGCGCTGGCGTAACGACAGGAGGATCGGCAGGTGCACTCGTCCCCCGCTCCCCGGTGCCGTCACCCGTTCGCCTCCTGCCAGACGGATCGTCGCTCCCGCGTAGTGTCGCACGGCGCGCCGACGCGGGCGTCGTCCGACGGTGCGCCGACGCCGGCGCGCGCTAGGAGTCGGGCTCCAGCCAGTGGCGGCGGGCGCCGAGCACGGTGAACTCCGGATTGCTCCACACGAACCGCTCCACTGCGTCGAGGACGTCCTCCACATGGGTGGCGGACGAGGACACGGCGGCGAAGGCGACACCGACGCGCTGCCACAGCTCCTGATGGTCGACCTCCGAGGCGGCCACGCCGTAGCGGCGCCGGGCCGTGTCCACCAGGTGCTTCACCACGGCCCGCTTCTCTTTGAGCGAGCCGCTGTCGGGGACGTGCAGCTCCATCTCGAGAGCGCCGACGAACAGGGTCACCGCGGGCGGCCGCTCATCCGGAGAAGAACGCCGACAGCGGCACCACGCCGGCGTCGTTGGCCGCCCCCAGTCGTGGGAGGCCGAAGGCGTCCTCCACCGTGCGCAGCAGCCCGTAGTGGCTGAACGGGCCCGGCAGCTGGCGGCCGGAGGGCCGGCCCGGCGCGATGACGAGCCCGAGCACGTTGCCGCCACCGGCCACCCCCGTGCGCCCCGACGCGGGATCGAGGCCGGTGGCCGTGTCGCCCTCGTCCCACGCGACGAAGAGGACGCCACCGTCGCTCCACGCCGGGCTCGCGGTGATCTCCGACACGAACGACTCCAGCCAGGCGCCGGCGGTGGCGGCCGCACAGTCGTGGCCGTCGTGGCACAGGTCGGGGGTGACCCACACGAAGCGGGGCACCGCCGAGGCTGCGCCGGCGAGCAGCGGGGTGAGGCCCGACAGCGGCTTCAGATGCGCGCAGGCGGCCGGATTGTCGCGGATGTCGGTGAAGTAGGCGAAGGGGTCGTGCTTCTGGGCGTAGAGGCCGTCGGGCGACTGCGGCCCGAGGAAGCACGGTGACGGCATGGCTTCGAAGTAGGCGCCCCACGACACGCCCGCCGCCGTCAGCTGCGCGCCCAGGTTCGGTCCCGACACGTAGCACGACGTGCAGTCGGAGGTGATCCCCCAGGTGGATCCCGACACCAACGCGAGGTAGTTCGGCAGGCTCGGGTGCCCGGCCGCGTACCATCCCGTCGTGTACTGGTAGCGCTGCGCGAGGGCGGCGAACGCCGGCACCGTCATGGCCGTCGACGCCCCCAGGTTCTCCATGACCACCACGAACACGTGGGAGAAGGCGGGCACCCCCTCCGCCCCCGTCGCCGTCGGCGAGGTGGTGGACGCAGCGGTCGACGGGGGCACGGCGACGGTTGTGGTCGTCGTCGAGTGGACCGCGCCCGGGTGCGCCGGGCCGGTGCAGGCGGCGAGGAGCACGAGCACACCGGCCGGCAGGCCGCACCTCGTGCTCCGGTGGCGACGTCGCATCCGGGGCGAGCCTACCGAGCACGCGTCGCTCGCCGGAAGGCGCTGCTACCGTCCGGGCGATGCCGGTGTGGTTGACCGACGCCGAGTACCGGACGCTCTCAGCGCTCTGCGCCCGCCTGATCCCGGCCGACGGTGAGACACCGGCCGCCGACGAGCTGGGAGCACCCGATTACATCGACCAGCTCCTGGGCGCCTTCCTGTTCGACCCGCCGCGCATCTGGGCGGGCGGTCCCACGTCGGGCCGTCATGGGGGCGCCCACGCGTTCGCCGACTTCATGGTGCTGTCGCCGCTCGAGGAGCTCGCCTGGCGCATGCGCATCGAGGGATCGGCGGGGCTCGCCGAACGAGAGTTCAACGGCCCGGTGACCGGGTGGCAGGAGCGCTACCGCGCCGGGCTCGCCGCACTCGGCGGCGACTTCGCCGACGCGGCGCCCGACGAACAGGACGTCCGGATCGATGCGCACGACGAGTTCGTGTCGCTCGTCTACGAGCACTGCTGCGAGGGCGTCTACGGCGCGCCGGAGTACGGCGGCAACCGACAGGGACGGGGATGGGCGGCCATCAGGTTCGCCGGTGACGTGCAGCCACGG
>DASRBM010000222.1:0-5789 GCA_035653635.1 Acidimicrobiales bacterium
GGACGGCGTATCTCTTTTCCCACGAGAACGATGCGACCATCGAAACCCCAGCCGCGAAGCGATTCGGCTGCTTTGGCGCCGGCGAGACCGCCGCCCGCGATCACCATCGTGCGGGGACTGGGAAGGTTCCTCACCCGGATCGGTCCCTAGTCATGGGCACGGGTGCCCCTCGGGCAAGCCGAAGTGTGACCTGACAGCCCGCATCACTGGGATCTTTGGTCACCAGCTCGACGTCCGCGTCCTCACCCATCTCCTCGACCAGGCCTTCGACCATCCCGAGGTGGAGCTGGCAGATGGCGTCCGGGTCGCCTGCGGCCACATCGGAGAACGGGCAGCGGCTCAGGATGAAGCAACAGCCGTCGGGCGTGGCGGATCGCCGGGGCTGGAACCCGGCAGCTCGAAGGTCCTCTTCGAGCCCGGCGACCGTGCCTCGAGCGGCTCGGAGCGTCCGGGCTCGCCGGTGCCCGACGCGCTGTCCGACCGCTCGCGGGTCGTCCCCGGTCCGAAGGATCTCGGCAAGAAGCGACGCCAGGAGTTCGTAGGGGCCCTCGGTGCCCCACGTACCCGCCATGTCGGGGTTGAGGCGGTAGAGCAGGCGAGGCCGTCCGGGGCGTCCACGCACCTCGGTCTCCTCGACCACGAGTTGGGCGTCCTTCAGCACGGCCAGGTGCTGGCGGATGGCGTTGTGGTTGAACCCCAGCAGCGCGGTCAACTCGGCCACCGAAACGGCCCCGACGGCTCCGGCGATGTGGCGGAAGATCCGGTGCCGGGTCGGGTCGCCGAGGGCTCGAGCAGCGCGCTGGAGGGGGTCTTGCTCGATCTCCAGGAGTGCAGGGCCCATAGCTCTAGTATAGACTAGAAATATGATCGAAGGCGAGGAGAGGTAACCAGGATGACGAAGACGCAGGCCTACGAAGCGATTTTGCGGCACCACGCCCTGCTCGGCGAGCGGATGGAGGAGCGGGTACGAGCGGTGCGGCAGGCGGTCGACCAGGTGCCTCTGGGCCAGGACGGGCACCACTACGAGCCGGCGGTGGCCGAGCTCGTGGCCTTCTTGGGAGACGAGATCCTGCCCCATGCCTCAGCCGAGGAGCAGACCATTTACCCCACCGCTGCTGCCCAGGAAGGGCTCACCGAGGTCGTCGACCAGATGATCGGCGAGCACAAGCGGCTTCTGTCGCTCACCGAGGACCTGGCCTCCGCGACGAGCGGCTTTGCCGCGGCGGGGATGAGCGACGAGATCGCCGAGCTGTTCGTGGCACACGTGGGCAGGGAGAACGACGTCCTCCTGCCGCCGCTCGTGGCCGACGACGGCGTCGACCTCGCGGGGTTGCTCTCGCAGATGCACGACCTGACCGAGGCATCGCACGACGCCGAGCAGACCGAACAGGCAGAAGACGAGTTCTCCGCTCTCCGCCTCGAAGAAGACCTGTTGTCGGTCTTCCTTCAGGCGGCCGACGACCTGGCGCGGGTCGGGGAGGGCGACCGGGCCTGCGAGTTGGCGGCCGCCGCGTGGAGGAAGCTCCGCGGGGTGCGGCCCGACCTCGCCGTCCGGGTGACGGCAGCCCTGCACCGCCTCGCCCGACAGTCGACAAGTGTGGCGGTCACGTTTCGAAATGCGGCCGACGGCACCGGGGCCGAGGGGCAGCTCGACGTCCGGACGCTCGCCCCGGCCAAGCGCCACGAGATGATCTTCGCCGCCTTTGACGGGCTCGGGGCAGGTGGCGCCTTCGTCCTGGTGAACGACCACGACCCCAAGCCTCTCTTTTACCAGTTCGAGGCTGAGCATCCAGGCACGTTCAGCTGGGACTACCTCGAGTCCGGTCCTCGCACGTGGCGGATTCGCATCGGACGAATCGAAGCAGGGAGCTTTCGATGAACCTGATGGCGGACGTGAAGCGCGTGCACCTCTGTCACCGAAGCGAGATCGCCGGTCCTCTCCAGCGGTTCGAGGTCGCCGGGCACCGGGTCCTGGTCGTCGACCTGGGCGTTGAATTCATCGCCCTGGACGACACCTGCACCCACGAAGAGGCTTCACTGGCCGAGGATGGTGAGCTCGATGTGGAGGCGAGGGAGATCGAGTGCTGCCGGCACGGGGCGCGCTTCTCGCTCGAGGACGGCTCGGCCGTTTCGCTTCCGGCTACCACGGGACTTCGGGTCTATCCGATCACGCTCGACGGAGACGATCTCTATCTCGAGGTGAGCTCATGAAGGTCTGGATCGACCAGGACCTGTGCACGGGGGACGGTCTGTGCGAGGAGATCTGCCCGCAGGTCTTCACCCTGCTCGACGACGGACTCGCCTACGTCAAGGAGGGGGATCGGGTCCTGAACGACCCTGGCGGATCCACCGGGCTGGCGGCTGTTCCGGAAGGCTACGAAGACGCAGTGGCTGAAGCAGCCGAGGAGTGCCCGGGCGAATGCATCTTCATCAGCGAGTAGCGGCCTCTGCCCTCGAGGCCCGCGGCCTCAGAGACCCGATGGTTCCTGGTCCTTGACGGTTCGTGGCAACGGCGATCCTGCGAGCAACTGGGTGGGGCGGATCGAGAGGTTGGCAGCCAGCACGAGCCCGGTCGCCACGAACAGAGCACCGCCCACCGCCGTGGCGGGCGCGAACGAGGCACCAAGACCGACGCAGAGGGCGGCGATGCCGGCCGTGACCAACGCGTAGGTGACAGCGGCCCAGGTGTGGTCGTACAGGTCGGCGAACATGAGCGCGTTGCCGCTCGCGTCCTTGTCGATTCTTCGGGCCCGCAAGGCTGACCACCCGATAAAGGGCACGACCTTGTGGGCGTGCCCCGCGAGGGTCTCGAGCAACCACCCACCGAAGGCAGCGATGGCGGCGGCGACGAGTGCGACGCCGACGTGATGGTCACGAGGCACCACCAAGGCGGCGGCGAGAGCCAGGACGCCACCGACCAGCAACCACATGGCCGAGGTGGTCACGAAGAGAAGGTGCAGATCGGCTGGGCGCCGCCGGTGACGGATGTGGGCGAGGAGCGAGGCGACATGTGCCCCGAGACCGGTGGCGAGGACGGCCGCACCCAGCGCGGCGAGGGCGGGGATGCCGGTCAGCAGTGCTGGAGAGAGCAGCACCACGCCGGCCGGCACGGCCCACACGGCGACCCGGCCCGCCCGACGCTTACCCGGGACATGGGCCAGGAAGAACATAGGCCACAGCTTCTCGGCGACCGAGACGTACGTGAGCCCGAGCCAGGCGAAGAGGCCCACTACGGCATGGGCCAGCACCACATGTCCGGAGAGATCAAACCAGTTGCCGCGCCGATCGGCGACGTAGAGCACCCCGAAGCAGGCGGTCGCCACGAACCCCGCCAAGGCGAAGCGAAGCCCGGTGACCGGCGCCCCCTTGCCCGTGACGGCCAGAGGCCTGGCAAGGTTCACCGCGAGGAGGGTGATCGACACCGCCGCGAGCGCCCCGCCCGCTTCGACCACTGCCTCGTCTCCACTGGCGATCCCGAAGGGGAGCAGCCAGGAGGCCGCCAGCCAGGTCACGAAGGTGGCGCGAGCCAGGCGCAGCGAGCGCAGGGGGCGCTGGGTGACCACCGGGGTGAACTGGTGCAGCGCCCCGAGTACCCCCATCGACAACGTGGCGAGCATCCCCAGATGGGCGGCGGCCACCACCGGGTCCGCCGTTGGGTCGGCCACGGCCGCCCCCGACGCCCAGATCCAGGTCCCACCGCAAGCCACGAGGCCGAGGGATGCCGCCGCCAGGAACGACAGCGGTACCGACGGCGGCGGCACTGCTCCCGGCAGACCCGCCGGGCGGTTCTGCCACACCGCCGCCGTGGCGTCGGCTGTCGGCACCGACGCAGCTGCGTCAGCCGGCATCGTCGCCCATCTCGGCGAGCAGCAGCGCCATGGTGTGAGCAGCGGCCTCCAAGGTCATCGACCCGGCCAGGGTTCCCGGTTCGAGCTCAGGCCCTACGGTGCGCTCGGCGAACTCCTCGCACACCGCGTCCCACAGGGCGCCGAGGCCATCGTCGTCCACGCCGAGCGACTCGAGGGTCGATCCGCCCTCGTCACCGGCGCCTCCGAGCAGTGCCAGGAGTAGATCGAAAATCTCCTCTGCGCTGGCGTGGCGCCCCAGCTGGTGCGTCTCGGCTGGCATCTCGCTCTGCTCCTCGCTCTGGCCTCAGACTAAAATCTAGCATAAACTAGAAGAAAAGTCCCAAGCAGGAGGTGCCCGATGGCCCAAGTCGATGCGCGCCCGATCATCGCTGCGGGCGGAGAACCCTTCGAGACGATCATGGCGGCGGTGGCCGCCCTTGCCGATGGGGAGGACCTGGTGATCCTGGCCCCATTCGAGCCCGTGCCGCTCGAAGGAGTGCTCTCGTCGCAGGGCTTCGTCTACGACGTCGCCGAGATCGGCGGCGGAGATTGGCAAGTGACGTTCAGGCGCCCGCAATGAGCGAGGGTGCCGATGCCATGTCTCAGGCGGGTGGGCCGCTCGACATCGGACCGACCCGGGCGCGCCTCGCACCGGCCGGCCCGGTCGAGGCCGCCTGGGAGGCCCTCCGGTGCGTGTACGACCCCGAGCTGTGCCTCGACGTCGTGTCGCTCGGCCTCGTTTACGACGTCCGCGAGGAGCGCGGCAACGTCGTCGTGGAGATGACCCTCACCACGCCTGGGTGCCCGGTATCGGAGAGTCTGCCCGTCGAGGCGCGCGAAGCGGTGCGGCAAGCCGTCGACGTCCGGCTCGGTGTCGAGGTCGAGGTGGTCTGGGACCCGCCCTGGAACCCCGCCATGATGGATGACGAGGCAGCTTCGGCACTGGGGTTTCGAATCGGGTCGTGACCCGCGCGCAAGGCGTCAGTCATCGGGGGGTGGCTCGGCTTCACCCAGGAGCTGGCGCAGCATGTAGGGGAGGATCCCGCCGTGGCGGTAGTAGGCGGCCTCGGCGGGCGTGTCGATACGCACGACGGCGTCGAATTCGAGCTGGTCGGCATGCACGTGGACTGCTCTCGGGATGGCACCGTCGTTGAACGCCTCGAGCCCGGTGATGGCGAAGGTCTCGGTTCCCGTGAGAGCGAGTGTCTCGGCCCTCTGCCCTTCGACGTACTGCAACGGCAGAACGCCCATGCCGATCAGGTTGGAACGATGGATGCGTTCGTAGGACTCGGCGATGACCACACGCACTCCCAGTAGGGCCGTGCCCTTGGCGGCCCAGTCCCGCGACGAGCCCGACCCGTACTCCTTGCCGGCCAGGATCACGAGCGGGATCCGGGTCTCCGCGTATCGCATGGCGGCGTCGTAGATGCTGCAGACGGGAGTGTCGCTCCGGGTCAGGTCGACGGTGTAGCCGCCCTCGGTACCGGGCGCGAGCTGGTTGCGCAGCCGGATGTTGGCGAAGGTGCCTCTGATCATGACCTCGTGATTGCCGCGCCGCGCGCCGTAGGAGTTGAAATCACGGGGCTCGATCCCGTGCTCAACGAGGTAGGTGCCGGCCGGTGAGTCGGGCTTGATGGCGCCGGCTGGGGAGATGTGGTCGGTGGTGACAGAATCACCGAGTTTGGCCAGCACACGGGCGCCGCTGATGTCGCGAACGGGTTCGGGCTCGGGCCCGGTGCGGTCGAAGTACGGCGGCTTGCGCACGTAGGTGGAAGCCGGGTCCCACTCGAAGGTCGATCTCCTTGGCACGGGCAGACCCTGCCAGCGCTCGTCACCGGCGAACACGTCCGCGTAGTCCTTGGCGAACATGTCGGCCCGTAGACATGACCCGACGATCTCATCGATCTCATGGACAGTCGGCCAGATGTCGCGCAGGTAGAC
>DASRBM010000223.1:0-2130 GCA_035653635.1 Acidimicrobiales bacterium
TCGCCTCGCGCGCCGGCTCCTACATGACGGGCGCCATCGTCCCGGTCGACGGGGGCATCGCCACCGTCGGCTGAGCCGGCCGGAACCGATTTCCACCGCGGCGACCGCCGCCTGAACAAGGGAGGACGCCGATGCGGGTGAGCACCATGCTCGACTACGGCCGGGGCATCAAGCAGTCGGTCGACTACGTCGCCGAGCTCGAGCGTGCCGGGCTCGACATCGTGTGGGTGGCCGAGGCCTACGGCATCGACGCCCCCAGTCAGATGGGATACATCGCGGCGCGCACCGAGCGCATCGAGATCGGGTCGGCCATCCTTCCCATCTACTCCCGCACGCCCGCGCTCCTGGCCCAGACCGCCGCAGGGCTCGACCTGCTGAGCGACGGACGATTCATCCTCGGGCTCGGCGCATCAGGCCCGCAGGTCATCGAGGGGTGGCACGCCGTGGCCTACGACAAGCCCCTCGAGCGCACCCGCGAGATCATCGACATCTGCCGCCGGGTCTGGCGGCGCGAGGTCATCACCAACGACGGGCTGTACCAGATCCCGCTGCCGCCCGAGCGCGGCACCGGGCTCGGCAAGCCGCTCAAGCTGATCAACCACCCCCTGCGGGCCGACATCCCGGTGTGGGTGGCGGCCATGGGACCGAAGAACGTCGAGATGTGCGCCGAGGTGGCGAACGGGTGGTTCCCGTTCCTGTTCGTGCCGGAGAAGGCCAAGGAGGTCTGGGGAGGGTCCCTGGCCGCCGGCGCGGCCAAGCGTGACCCCGGGCTCGGGCCGCTCGACATCGCGGCCGGCGGGCTGGCCGCGGTGGGCGAGGGACTCGAGCACCTGCGCGACCTCTTCCGTCCCGTGGCCGCGCTGTACATCGGCGGCATGGGGGCGAAGGGGCGCAACTTCTACAACACCCTGACCCGGCGCTACGGCTACGAGAAGGAGGCCGAGCAGATCCAGGAGCTGTACCTGAGCGGCAAGAAGGAGGAGGCGGCGGCGCTCGTCCCCGACGAGCTGCTCGAGCGCTCGTCGCTCATCGGGCCGCCCGGATACGTCAAAGAGCGCGTGGCGGCCTTCGCCGAAGCGGGCGTCACCGTGCTCAATGTCACCGCCATCGGCCCCGATCCGCTCGGCACCATCGAGCAGCTGAAGCAGTTCTCGGCATGACGACCAACCGGCAGTTGCTCCTGGCCAAGCGGCCCCATGGCATGGTCGACAGCTCGGTGGTGCAGCTGGCGGAGACGCCGGCGCCCGAGCCGGGCGAGGGCCAGGCCCTCGTGAAGGTGCAGTGGCTGTCGATCGATCCGACCATCCGCACCTGGATGGACGACCGCCCGGGCTATCTCCCCCCCATCGGCATCGGCGAGGTGGTGCGCGGCGGCGGCATGGGTGAGGTGGTGGCGAGCCGGAGCAGCCGGTACTCGGTCGGCGACGCCGTCTACGGCATGACCGGGTGGCAGGACTACCTCCTCGTCGGTGACGGCGCCGTCGACGCGCAGGTCCTCCCGCTCGGCGTGGAGCCCGGCGCCGTGCTGAACCTCTTCGGGGTGAACGGCATGACCGCCTACTACGGGCTCCTCGACGTGGGCGCCATGCGCGAGGGCGACACCGTGGTGGTCTCGGGGGCAGCGGGCGCCACCGGTTCGCTCGTGGGCCAGATCGCCCGGGTCAGGGGAGCCGGGCGAGTCGTCGGCATCGCCGGCGGTGCGGAGAAGTGCGCGTTCGTCGTGGACGAGCTCGGGTTCGACGCGGCGGTCGACTACAAGCACGACGACGTGGCCGCCGCGCTCCGCCAGCACTGCCCTGAGGGCATCGACCTCTACTTCGACAACGTCGGCGGCGAGATCCTCGACATCTGCCTGGGGCAGCTCGCCATGCGGGGGCGGGTGGTGCTGTGCGGGGCGATCTCCGCCTACAACGCCGAGGGAAGGCCGACCGGGCCCGCCAACGTCTCGAACCTCATCATCCGTCGGGGGCGGATGGAGGGCTTCATCATCCTCGACTACATGGAGCGCTTCGCGGCCGCTCAGCTCGAGCTCGCCGGGTGGCTGGCCGAGGGCCGGCTGCACCACCGCGAGCACGTCGTGGACGGCCTGGAGCACGCCGGAGAGGCGCTCAACGTGCTGTTCACCGGGGG
>DASRBM010000224.1:0-5620 GCA_035653635.1 Acidimicrobiales bacterium
TGCACACCGACATGACGAGCTCCACGTCGTGCTCCACGAGCAGCACGGCCATGCCCTGGTCGGCCAGGCGCTGCAGCAGCGCGCCGAGGTCGTCGGTCTCCTGCTCGTCGAGACCGGACGACGGCTCGTCGAGCAGCAGCACCTTGGGCTTGGTGGCGAGCGCCCGGCCCACCTCGACCAGACGGGCCATGCCGGTGGGCAGGGTGTCGCAGCGGACACGCGAGACGGGACCGAGTCCCACCTCGTGGATCACCTCGTCGGCGATGCGGCGGGGGTTGGAGCCGTCGCGGGCCCAGCGCCGCCGGATCTCCGCGGCGACGAGGATGTTCTCCCGCACGGTGAGCGAGCCGAAGACCTCGAGCCGCTGGAAGGTGCGGGCGATGCCGAGGCGGGCCCGTCGGTGCGGCGGGAGGTTGGTGAGGTTCTGGTCGTCGAGCTTGACGGTGCCGACGTGGGCCTTCTGCAGGCCGGTGATGACGTTGAAGAGCGTGGTCTTGCCCGCGCCGTTGGGGCCGATCAGTCCGGTGATGGACCCGTGGTCCACGTCCACGTCGACGCCCCGCAGGGCCACCACGCCGCCGAAGCGGACCTCCACGCCCGCAACCTCGAGTCGCGCCACGTCTGCCTCCCCCGGTAAAGACACGGCCCCGCCAGGCCGACCCCCGTCCCCCGTCGTCAGGGGGCTGCCGCCGCAGCCGTGTTGCCAGCGCACACTTCGGTGCGCACTGCGGGAACGGGGCCTCAGTTTGGACCTTGCGGGAACACGTTTCAATTTCTCCCAATTTTGTGGACGTTGCGTGAGGGGACCGTGCCGCTGCGTCGTGACCGTTGGGTGATTCCCCACAACGGCCCCGCACGAAGTGTGCTTCCGGGCCCCGCGGACACGGGAGACGGCCGGGGAGGGCCCCGGCGGCGCTTCGCTAGCGTGGCGGCCCATGGATCACCCCATGTCGCAACGCCTGGAAGAGCTCCGGGCCCGCAAGGAAGAGGCCCTCCACGCCGGGTCACCGCACGCCGTGGAACGCCACCACGCCAAGGGCAAGCTCACCGCCCGGGAGCGGATCGAGTACCTGCTCGACGACGGCAGCTTCCAGGAGCTCGACATGCTGGCCCGCCACCGGGCCCACGGCATGGGCCTCGAGGAGAAGCGGCCCTACACCGACGGCGTCATCACCGGCTTCGGCACCATCGACGGGCGGCGGGTGTGCGTCTTCAGCCAGGACTTCACCGTCTTCGGCGGGGCCCTCGGCGAGGTCTTCGCCGAGAAGATCCACAAGATCATGGACCTGGCCGAATCGCTCGGCGTGCCCATGATCGGCCTCAACGACGGTGCCGGCGCCCGCATCCAAGAGGGTGTGGTGTCGCTGCACTCCTACGGCGGCATCTTCCACCGCAACGTCCGGGCCTCCGGCGTCATCCCCCAGATCAGCGTGATCCTCGGCCCGTGCGCCGGCGGCGCCGTCTACTCGCCGGCCATGACCGACTTCATCTTCATGGTCAACCAGTCGAGCCACATGTTCATCACCGGTCCCGACGTGGTGAAGACGGTGACGGGTGAGGACGTGAGCCTCGAGGAGCTCGGCGGGGCCATGAGCCACGCCACCAAGTCGGGTGTGGCCACCTTCGTCGCGCCGGATGAGAAGGCCTGCCTCGACGACGTGCGCTACCTGCTGTCGTTCCTGCCGTCGAACAACTTGGAGGAGCCGCCGGCGCTCGAGCCGGCCGACGACCCCGAGCGTCTCACCCCCGAGCTCGTCGACCTCATGCCGGCGTCGCCGAACCTCCCCTACGACATGAAGAAGGTGATCACCGCGGTCGTCGACGAGGGCGACTACCTGGAGGTGTTCCCCCACTGGGCCATGAGCATCACCTGTGGTCTGGCCCGCATCGACGGCCGGCCCGTCGGCATCGTCGGCAACCAGCCGGCCGTCCTCGCCGGCGTGCTCGACATCGACTCGTCGGAGAAGGCGGCGCGCTTCGTGCGCATGTGCGACTCGTTCAACATCCCGCTCGTGACCTTCGTCGACGTGCCGGGCTTCATGCCCGGCACCGACCAGGAGTACGGGGGGATCATCCGCCACGGGGCCAAGCTCCTGTACGCCTACTGCGAGTCCACCGTGCCGCGCATCCAGGTCATCACCAGAAAGGCCTACGGCGGCGCCTATGTCGTCATGAACTCCAAGTCGATCGGTGCCGACCTCGCCTACGCCTGGCCCTCGGCCGAGCTGGCGGTCATGGGTCCCCAGGGCGCGGTCGAGATCGTCTACCGCCGCGAGCTGGCCGAGGCGTCCGACGCCGAGGCACGGCGCACCGAGCTCGTGGAGGAGTACACCGAGCGCTACGCCAACCCCTACATCGCGGCGGAGCGGGGATACGTCGACGACGTCATCGACCCGTCCGAGACCCGCAGGATCCTGGTGCAGAGCCTGCGCATGCTCTCCTCCAAGCAGGAGGAGCTCCCGAAGCGCAAGCACGGGAACGTGCCGCTGTGAGCGGGCCAGGGAGCGACGCCCCCGAGGTCTCCTCGATCGTGCCGCCGCCGAGCGACGAGGAGACGATCGCCATCCTGGCTGCGATCGATCAGCTCTGGCCCCGGCCCGTCACCCGTCCCGACACGGGTCCGACCACGCCGGTGTGGCGCTTCAGCGGCCGCTGGTGGGCCCGGCCCCTGGCGGTGCGGCGCGAACGGCCGTACCTGGGTGGCGCCCGCTGATCAGGCGCCGACCGCGCTGCGGTGCTCCTCGGCCAGTTCGAGGAGCTCACCCACGATGTGCGACAGGTCGAAGTCCTTCGGGGTGTAGACGGCGGCCACGCCCTTGCCCTTGAGGACGTCCGCGTCCTCGGGCGGGATGATCCCGCCCACCACCACCGGCGCGTCGACGCCCTCGGCCCGCAGCTTGTCGACCACCTCGGGCACGAGCTCCAGATGGCTGCCCGACAGGATCGAGATGCCGACGACGTCCACGTCCTCGTCGCGCGCGGCGGCCGCGATCTGGTCGGGGGTGAGCCGGATGCCCTGGTACACGACCTCGAAGCCGGCGTCACGGGCGGCGACGGCGATCTGCTCGGCCCCGTTCGAGTGGCCGTCGAGTCCGGGCTTGGCCACGAGCAGCCGGGGTGGGCCGCCCGAGCGATCGGCCAGTGCCTTCGCCCGGGTGACGACGTCCTGCAGCTCGGCGCCGCGGCGACCGGTGCCGCCGCTCACGCCCGTCGGGGCTCGGTACTCGCCGAACACCTCGCGCAGCGCGGCGGCCCACTCGCCGGTGGTGCCGCCGGCGTGCGCCAGGGCGATGGTGGCCGGCATGACGTTGACCGACGGGTCCTCGGCCGCACGGCGCAGGTCGTCGAGGGCCTTGCGCACCGCCGCCTGGTCGCGCTGCTCGCGCCAGGACCGCACGTCGGCCCGCAACTCGGCCTCGACGGCCCGGTCCACCTTCAAGATGGTGGACACGCCATCGTCGCCCGACACGAGGGGCGAGGGCTCCGACTCGGTGAACTTGTTGACGCCGACGACGGTGAGCTCGCCGGTCTCGATGCGCCGCACCCGCTCGGCCTGGCTGCGCACCAGGCGCTTCTTCAGCTCCTCCACCGCCTCGAAGGCGCCGCCGAGCTCGAGCACCTCCTGCAGCTCCGTCCACGCCGCTTCGGCCAGCTCTGAGGTCCTCGCCTCGATCACGTGCGACCCGGCGAAGATGTCCTCGTACTCGAGCAGATCGGTCTCGAAGGCCAGGATCTGCTGGATGCGCAGCGACCACTGCTGGTCCCACGGGCGGGGCAGGCCGAGCGCCTCGTTCCACGCCGGCAGCTGGATGGCCCGGGCCCGGGCGTCGCGCGACAGGCTCACGCCGAGCGCCTCGAGCACGATGCGCGGCACGTTGTTCTCGGGCTGGGCCTCGGTGAGGCCGAGCGAGTTCACCTGCACGCCGTAGCGGAAGCGGCGGAGCTTCCGGTCCTCGACCCCGTAGCGCTCGCGGCAGATGCGGTCCCACAACCCGGTGAAGGCGCGCATCTTGCACGTCTCCTCCACGAAGCGGATCCCCGCGTTCACGAAGAAGGAGATGCGGCCCACCACGGCCGGCAGCTCCTCGGGTTCCACCTTGCCCGATTCGCGCACGGCGTCGAGCACGCCGATGGCGGTGGCGAGCGCGTAGGCGAGCTCCTGCTCGGGGGTGGCACCGGCCTCCTGCAGGTGGTAGCTGCAGACGTTGATCGGGTTCCACTTGGGCACGGCCCGCACGGTGTAGGCGATGGTGTCGACGATGAGCCGGCGGCTCGGCACCGGTGGGAAGATGTAGGTCCCGCGCGACAGGTACTCCTTCACGATGTCGTTCTGGATGGTGCCCTGCAGCACCTTCGGGTCGACACCGGTGTCCTCGGCGTGGGCCACGTACAGACCGAGCAGCCACGCGGCGGTGGCGTTGATGGTCATGGACGTGTTCATGTCCCCCACGGGGATGCCCTCGAGGAGCTGGGCCATGTGGCCCAGGTGGGCCACGGGGACGCCGACCTTGCCCACCTCACCGGCCGCCTCGGGTGCGTCGGGGTCGTAGCCGGTCTGGGTGGGGAGGTCGAAGGCGATCGACAGGCCCGTCTGGCCCTTGGCCAGGTTCGTCCGGTACAGCGCGTTGGAGGCGGCCGCGGTGGAGTGGCCCGAGTAGGTGCGCATCACCCAGGGCTTGTCGCGGCCCCCCTGCGGGTGGATCTCGCTCACAACACCATTCTCCCCTGTCGCGGGCCCCTGCCCACCGAGGGGCCCCGGATCACTTCTTGTGGTAGTCGTAGAACCCGCGCCCGGTCTTGCGGCCGAGCTGCTCGGCCGTGACCATGCGGCGCAGCAGCGGCACCGCTGCGTAGTTCGGGTCGCGGAACTCCTCGTAGAGCGCGTCGAGGATGGCGAGGCTCGTGTCGAGGCCGACCAGGTCGAGCAGGGCGAAGGGCCCCATCGGGAACCCGCAGCCGCCCTTCATGGCCGTGTCGATGTCCTCGCGGCTCGCCACACCCTGCTCGAGCAGGCGCACGGCGTTGTTGAGATACGGGAAGAGCAGCGCGTTCACGATGAAGCCGGCCTGGTCCTTCACCTCGACCGGGGTCTTCTCACAGGCCTCGGCGAAGGCCCGCGCCGCGGCGATCGTCTCGTCGGCGGCGGTGATGGGGCGCACCACCTCCACGAGCGCCATGACCGGCGCCGGGTTGAAGAAGTGGACGCCGCAGACCTTGTCGGGCCGCCCGGTGACCATGGCCATCTCCACCACCGGCAGGGTCGAGGTGTTGGTGGCGATGATCGTGTGCTCGCCGCAGATCCGGTCGAGCTCGTTGAAGAGGTGCTTCTTCACCGCGAGATCCTCGACGACCGACTCGATGACGAGGTCGCATCCGGCCAGCTCGCCCAGGTCCGACACGGCCGTCACCCTGGCCATGGCCGCGTCGCGGTCGGCCTCGGAGACCTTGCCCTTCTCCACCTGGCGGTTGAGCGACTTCTCCATGCCGGCGACCATGCCGTCCGCCGTCGACTGGGACCGTGACCGCAGGACGACCTCGAAGCCGTGGGTGGCCGCCGTCTCGGCGATGCCCGACCCCATGATCCCCGAGCCGACGATGCCTACTCGCTTGATCGACATGC
>DASRBM010000225.1:0-5735 GCA_035653635.1 Acidimicrobiales bacterium
CGACGAAGAGCTGCTCACCGCCGTGCGGGACCTTTCCGGAGGGCAGCGGCGCAAGCTGGACCTGGCCAGCATCCTGTTGAGCGGCGGGGATCTGCTGCTGCTCGACGAACCCACCAACCACCTCGACGCCGACGCCAAGCAGTGGGTCATGGGCTTCCTGCGCGAGACGCCCGCCACCGTGCTCGTGGTGAGCCACGACATCCGTCTCATGGACGGATCGATCGACCGGGTGCTCGCCCTCGACAACGCGCAGATCGAGAGCTACCGCGGCACCTACAGCTCGTTCCTGTCCCAGCGTGCCGCGGCCGACGCCCAGCGGGCCCACGCGGCGGCGAACCTCGCCAAGGAGGCGGCCCGGCTCGAGGGGACGAAGAAGATCTTCGCCAAAGCGAACGCCACCCACGCAGCCAAGCGCAAGGCGTTGCAGCGCCGCATCGACACGCTCAACGAGCGTCTCCACGACCACGCGCCCCGGATCCGCCAGCGTCCCCTCGCCATCCGCTTCCCCGACCCGGTGCGCACCGGGGACATCGCGCTCCGGGCCGTCGGGCTGTGCAAGTCGTTCGACGACCATCCCGTGCTCACCGACATCGACCTGACCATCCGGCGGGGCGACCTCCTGCTCGTGGTCGGCGTCAACGGGGCCGGCAAGACGACCCTGCTCCGCTGCCTCTCCGGCCGCGAGACACCCGATGCGGGGCACGTGAAGCTCGGGGCGAACGCACGGATCGGCTACTACGCCCAGGAGCACGAGGACCTGGCGCTCGACGACACCGTGCTCGACAACGCCCGGGCGGCGGCGCCCTCGATGGGCGACGGAGCGCTGCGAGCGGCACTCGGCCACTTCGGACTGATCGGCGACGTCGCCTACCAGCGGGCCCGCAGCCTCTCCGGCGGGGAGAAGACGAAGCTCGCCCTCGCCCGCCTGATGCTGAGCGGTGCCAACGTCCTGCTGCTCGACGAGCCCACCAACAACCTCGACCCCGTCTCCGTCGAGGCGTTGCTCGCCGCGCTCCAGAACTACGAGGGGACCGTCGTCCTCGTCAGTCACGACGCGGACTTCGTCGCGCAGCTGGCACCCGAACGGGTGGTGCTGCTGCCGGAGGGCCGGGTCGGGTTCTTCGACCAGACCGTGCAGGAGGCCATCCCCCTGCGTTGACACCGCCCTTGTGCGACGCTTTGCGAGATGGAGGTCTATCTCGTCGACGGCACCTACGAGCTGTTCCGCCAGCACTTCGGTCAGCCGCCGCGCCAGGCGCCCGACGGGCGCGAGATAGCGGCCACCCGCGGTGTCGTCTCCACCCTCCTCGGCCTCCTCGAGAGCGGCGTCACCCACGTGGGGGTGGCGACCGACCATGTGGTCGAGAGCTTCCGCAACGACCTGTGGGCCGGCTACAAGACGAGCGCCGGCATGCCGCCGGAGCTCCTGGCGCAGTTCCCCCTGGTCGAGGAGGCGGTGGCGGCCCTCGGCGTCACGGTGTGGGCCATGGTCGAGCTCGAGGCGGACGACGCCCTCGCTTCGGCGGCCTCCGTGGCCGAGGCGCATCCCGACGTGACCCAGGTCCGCATCTGCACGCCCGACAAGGACCTGGCCCAGTGCGTACGCGAGCGGCGCGTGGTGCAGTTCGACCGTCGTCACGACACCGTGTTCGACGAGTCGGGCGTGTGGGAGAAGTTCGGTGTCGCCCCCCGCTCCATCCCCGACTGGCTCGCGCTCGTGGGCGACAGCGCCGACGGGTTCCCCGGGCTGGCGGGGTGGGGCAAGCGCTCCGCTTCGGTGGTGCTCGCCCACTACGGATCGATCGACGCGGTGCCGGACAAGGTGGCCGACTGGGACAAGGAGGTGCGCACCCAGGTGCGCAACGCCGCCGGCCTGGCCGCCCGCCTGGCCGAGGAGCGCGAGCTCGCCCTCCTCTTCCGCACCCTGGCCACCTTGCGTGTGGAGCCGACGCTCGTCCCCGACGTCGACGCACTCGCCTGGCGGGGACACGGACCGGGATTCGGCGACATCTGCGCCCAGCTCGGCGACACCCGTCTCGTCGACCGGGCCGAGCGCCTGGCGGCGAAGCTCAGCGGCTGAGGACGACGACCCCGGCGTTGGCCCCGCGCCCGACGGTGTGGGCCAGGGCGCTGCGGGCGCCTTCGACCTGGCGGGGGCCGGCCTCGCCCCGCAGCTGGTGCACGAGCTCCACGACCTGGCCCAGCGCCGAGGCACCGAGCGGCTCCCCCTTCGACAGCAGCCCGCCACTCGGATTGACGGGAAGTCTGCCGCCGAGGGCGGTGGTGCCGGAGTCGAGCATCGCCGCCGAGCCGCCCGGCGCGCACAGGCGCAGCTCCTCGTAGGACAGCAGCTCACGCGCGGCGTCGGTGTCCTGGCACTCGACGACGTCGAGGTCCTCGGGGCCGATGCCGGCCTCCTCGTAGGCGGCGTCGGCCGCCCGGGTGGTGGGCGACGGGATGGCGTCGTCCGTCAGCCCGGCGAGGGGCGTCGACTCGCTCAGCACGGCACCGGGCACGTGGGAACGCAGCACGGCGGCGGCCAGGCGCACCCGCCCGCCATGGGCTGCGGGAGAACCCTGGCGCCGGAGCACGACGGCGGCCGCGCCCTCGTTCGGTGTGCACAGCATCCAGAGGTGCAGCGGCTCGCACACCACCCGCGACCCGAGCACGGCGTCGGCCTCCACCTCGGCCCGGAACATCGCATTCGGGTTGTGCACGCCGTGCCGCCGGTTCTTCACGACCACGGCCGCGAGATGATCCTTCGTGACCCCCGACGCGACCATGAGGCGCTGCGCACGCAGGGCGAAGTAGGCCGGGGTGGCGGCGAGCCCGGCCTCCTCCTGCCACGGCTCGAAGAACGACGAACGGATGATGCCCTTCGGCATCTTCTCGATGCCGAAGACGAGCGCGGTGTCGTACTGGCCCGCCCGTATCGCCCCCGCCGCCAGCATGAGCGCCGCGCCCCCACTCGCGCACCCGGCCTCCACGTCGACGATGGGCATGCCGGTGAGCCCGAGTGCTCCGAGCACCTTGTGGCCCGAAGCCACGCCGCCGTAGGCGGTGCCGCAGAAGGCGGCCTCGAAGCCGCCGGGCCCTGCCCCCGCTTCGCGCAGCGCCGCCTGCACCGCGGCCACGCCCATGTCGGTGACCGACACGCCCTCGTGACGCCCGAAGGGGTGGATGCCGACGCCGGCGATCTCCACGCCGGCGGTCATGTCGCGGCCTCCGGCGCCGCGGCCCCGCCCTCCGGGGCTGCGGCGGCGCCCTCCGGCGCGAAGGCATAGGTCACGACCTGGCGGCCTTCGTCGTCCACATGCAGCGGTACCACGACGAGCTCCATGGGGTCGCCCGTGTCGAGGGCCGCCGGGTCGGCGACGGTGAGGCGGGTGACGATGCGCAGTGCCTCGGTGGTGAGCTCGACCACACCGAAGCCGAACGGCACCTCGCCGCGGTAGCCGGGTGGCGGGGCCGTGACAGCCGTGTGGGCCCACAGCCGGCCGCGACCGGAGAGCTCCGCCGCCTCCACCTCCTCGGATGCGCAGTAGGGGCAGACGACGTGGCGCGGGAAATGGTGACGACCACAGCGACGACAGTGGCTGCCGAGCAGCCGGGGCGGTTCGGCGTCGACGAACAGACCGTCGCGTACCGCCACCCGTTCGCTCATGGCCGCGGGTGGCTCAGCAGACGGCGAGCTCGGCCGCCGCCTCGCGCTCGTCGAGGAAGGCCCACCAGGCGTCCGCCGTCCGGCGGGCCACGGCGCCCACCTCGTCGAGGTCGGCCGGAAGAGCGGCGAGGGCGTCGAGGACCCAGGTGCTGTGACTCTCGTCCATGACGCCGTGCACGTCCCAGAAGAGGGTGTCGGGCCGGCCCATGTCGTAGTGCGTCCGCAGGCCCTCGGCCTTGGACACGGCGATGGCGGGCGCCTGCAGCTCGTAGGCCGCCACCGCCGCCAGCGCCGCCACCGGACCGGCGGCCGCCGCGTCGCGGTAGGCGTCGACGAGGGCGGTGGCCGCGGGACCGGCCGCTGCGGCCGGATCGCCACCGGCGGCCCGCAGGAAGGCGTCGAACAGCTCCACGTGCGGCGCCGGGACCGCCCGCTCGTCGTGCAGGTTGGCCGCCGTCAGCTCGCGGGCCTCGCCCTCGGGCAGGGCGTCGACCACCGCCTGCAGCACGTCGGGCAGCAGCTGCTCGAAGTAGCGGTACTGCTCGCCGTAGGAGGCGAGCTCGCCGGGCTCGAGGGCCCCGGCCTCCCACCGCCGGTAGAAGGGGTGGGCGAGGAGCCGCCGGTCGGCGAGCACCTCGTCGAAGATGCGGTCGAGCGCAGGTCGGAGCATGGCGGCACTGTAACCGTGATCGCGGCATCCGCCCAGGTTGCGCTGCGTGTTCGCCAGACCGCTCGGTCGGGCTGTCGCGGCGGTGCGTCTGATCGGCGGCCCGCGCCCGGCGCCGCGGAGGGCGTCAGGCGCGCGGCGGTGCGAATTCCGCCCGCGGTGGCGGAGGAGGCGGAGCGGCGGGGACCGCAGGGGCGGCGGGTGCCGCCCCGGCCGAGCGGTCGATGGCCCGCCGGGCGCCGGGGATGGCGGCGATGACGCCGGTCAGGGTCCGGCTCAGGTCCGAGATCACTGCGTCGAGATGGTCGAGGCGCTGGCGGACGTCGACGATGGCGGCGCTCACCTCGTCGAGCGACCGCTCGACGCCGCCGGTGGTGCGGTCCACCGTGTGCACGATCCGCTCCAGGTGCACGGGGAACTGGGCCACCTCGGCGATGAGGGCCCGGGCCTTCGCCACCGTGCCCGGCGCGTAGGCGACCTCCCGCAGGAGCGCGGCGATCCAGCGCGCGACGGCCTGGGGGGTCGGCAGGAGCGGGGGCTGCTCGTCGGCCACGGAGTCCATCATGGCCCAGGCCGGCGGAGCCGTCTTGTCCGGCTCCTGGCCGCGATCATGGTGCGATGTACATCGCTCCCGTCGACGCCTCCTCGGGGGAGGCCGAATGGCGCCCCTTCGTCGAATCCCAGGGATTCGGTCACCTGGTGGCGGCCGGACGCGGCCGGGACGTGCCGGTCGTGGTGCCGACCCAGTTCGTCCTCGACGGCGCCACGGTCCTCTGCCACTTCGCCGCTCGCAACCCGGTGTTCGCGGCGCTGGCCGAGAACCGCCGGGTCCTCCTGAGCGTGGCCGGCGACTGGGCCTTCATCCCCTCCGCCTGGAAGGCGGTCACCGGTGAGGACCCGCTGCTCGGCATCCCGACGACCTACTACGGCGCCGTGCAGCTGGTGGGCGACGCCACCGTGGTCACCGGTGCCGACGAGCTGGCGGCGCTGCTGCGGGTGCAGCTCGCCGCGCTGCAGCCGGAGGTGGCCGTCGCCGATCCGGCCGATGCGCACCGGGATCGACTCGGCCTCATCCACGGTGTGCGGGTGACGGTCGACGACGTGCGGGCCAAGTTCAAGTACGGCGGCAACGTCGACGAGGAGCACCGCCTCGCCGTGGTGGCGGAGCTCCACCGGCGCGGCGGTCCGGGGGACGCGGCGGCGGCGGTCCACACCTTGCGACGCCTCGAGGCCGGACGGGGCTGACGGTCGGTCGGCGGCTCCGCCGACAGCGCGCCTGCTCACGGGATGTCGCCGATGGTCGACTCCCGGCCGGCCGACACCGACAGCACCCCGGTCAGCTCCCCGAGCCGGCCGACCAGATCGGGTACCGGGCTCTTGCCCGACACGGTCATCGAGACCGAC
>DASRBM010000226.1:0-5170 GCA_035653635.1 Acidimicrobiales bacterium
TCGGTCAGCTGCTCGACGAGATCGGGGCCGGGCCCCCTGATCACGAGGACGTCACGGAGCTGCGCCGCCTGCTGTACGGGCTGCACGCAGTGCTCCGCCTGCACACGGCCCAGGAGGACGAGAGCTACCTGTCGCTCGCCGAGCACGGCGGCGACGGCCCGTCACCAGCGGGCCAGATGGTCCTCGGTCACGCCGGGTAGGTCCTCGATGGCGACGCCGGCCGCTGTGCCACGGAAGCGCCCGACCGGTTGCACGTAGCGGCTGGCCGCGACGACGAGATTCGTGTCCTGTCGCCGGAGCCCTTCCGGCACGAATTCCAGGGCCACGGTTCCGTCGTCACTGGCGATCCGCCACGGCTCGAGGGGCCGGCGCGGGTCGAAGGAGAAGCGGACCGGCGACAGCCGCGACACCCCCCCGTCGTGCCAGAGGACGTTCTCGGCCGGCGCCGTGAACTGCTCGGTGAGGTTGAGGGCGACGTCGGGCCCGGCGGCAGACGCCCAGCGCCAAACCGTCGTGCGCGGGAGGACTCCGGCGGTGTGGTCGAGGGCGCCGACGGCCCCGTCGAGGACGAAGCGGCGGCTGCCGCAGGTGGCGACGCCGGTCACCGCGAGGCAGGGCGTCTTGTGGGTGCAGTCGACGCCGGTGCCGACGCGCGCCACGGCGCACACCGTCGGGGCGAGCGCCGACTCGGTCAGCTCGGCCTCCAACACGAGCTCCGGGCTGCGCACGGCGAGCTGCCAGCGCCCGGCGGTGCCGGCCAGGCGGGCGAAGAGCCGGCGTGTCGACAGGGTGGCCACGGCGCCGTCGACCGGGAAGCCGGTCACGGCCGATCGGCGCAGAGGCCGGAGCGACGACACGTCCGCCACCATGCGCCCGCTCGTGCGGTCGAAGAGATAGGCGAAGGCGGACTGGGCCCAGCCGACGTCGACGACCGCCACCGCGGCGAGCACGTCCGGCGAGGCGATCGACACGTAGTGCCAGCGCTTCAGGCGCAGCCGGCGCAGCCCGACCGCCAGACGCTCCACGCCCGGGCGGGTCCTCCCGAGATAGGTGCCGTAGGCGGCGGTGCCGTCGCCGTCCACCACCGAGGCCGGCGCGGCCGGGAGCGTCGCGCTCACGCCATGCAGCGCAGCGGCGCGTTGCCGTTGAAGGCGACCATGTCGGCGAAGGCGGCCATCACGTCGATGGGCCCGCCGGGATGGACGCCGTCGAGCTCGGCGTAGGCCCTGTGCAGGTTGCCCGCCAGCCGCTCGGGATCGGTGAGGGCGGCGAAGTCGCCGAGGTCGATGGCGCGGGCGGCCTCGAGGGGCGTGAGGCCGGCCGCCTTGGTGCGCTCCGCCTGCAACTGCACGAAACGCAGGTACTCGCCGACCACGTCGAGTTCGGCCACACCGCACGGGGGACCATGTCCCGGGACGATGACCGCAGGGTCGAGCTCGACCAGCCGGTCGAGCACGGTGAGCGCGCCGGCCACCGAGCCCATGAGGACGAAGGGCGTCCCACCGTTGAAGACGATGTCGCCGGAGAAGAGCACGCGGTGCTCGGGGATCCAGGCCACCACGTCGTTGGTGGTGTGGGCGGCGGTGCCGAAGTGGTGCAGCTCCACGAGCAGGTCGTCGACGTAGACGTCGAGGCGGTCGTGGAGCGTGACGAACGGGGGAGCGGGCTGCAGCTCACCCCACTCGACGGGCTCGAAGATGCCGTCGGGTCGCAGGATCCCCGAGCGCACGATGAGCTCGCGGCAGGCCTCGTGCCCAATGATCAGCGCGTCCTCGAAGAAGCAGTTGCCGTTCGTGTGGTCGCCGTGGTGATGCGTGTTGAGGAGCATGGTCGGCGATCGCCCCGCGATCTGTCGCACCGTGTCGAGGTAGGCGAGCGTGCGACGTTCGGTGGCGCAGCTGTCGATCGACAGGAGGCCCGAGCATCCACGGACGAACCCGGTGTTGTTGATCCACCACGTGCCGTCGGGCTGCACGTAGGCGAAGACCCCGTCGGCCACCTCCTCCACGTGCGGAGGGCCCGACCGGTGGTCGTGGTCGGTGTCGTGCCGGCTCGAGCTCACGGCGTCGTTTGTAGCACCGTGTGGCACCGGGCCACCGCCCGGCTGCGGGCGGTGCAGCGCCGCGGTAGCCTGGGACTACTTCATCCAGAGTGACCCGAGGGACCTGGCCCGACGACGGTCCGGCAGCCGGCGGAAGACGCACGGTGCCAACGCCAGGATCGATGAGGAGGAATCGTCGTGACCGGTGCCCGTCGTCTGTATCTGTCGGTATCGCACGCCCTGTTCGACGTGCCGCCCGATCGCCGGTCCGAGGCGCTGACCGCGCTGGCCGGCGCCGTCGCCGCGACCCGCTCCGGGCCGCCTTCGCCCGACGCGGCCGCCGTCGTGCCGGACCCGCCGCTCGAGCCTCCCGATCAGGGGCGGCAGCGCTGGCAGGGCTCGGGGTCGGCGCCGAGGGCGTCCACGCACCAGTCGAGCAGCACGCTCACGTCGGTGGCGCACACCTTGCGGTAGCTGGTCGTCCACGACCGCCCCGACTCCGCCTTGCCGGTGATCGACGGGCATGTCGCCTTGTGCAGACGAAGCGCTTTGGCGCTCGCCCCCTTGGCCGCGTTCACCACGAACCCGCCACGGTGGGCCCCGGTCCATGCCAGATAGGCGGCGTCGTCGTCGACGAAGACGCGGGCCTTCGGCTGCGGCGCCCGCTTCGCCGGCTTCGGCGCGGGCGGGGCAACGGCCGCGACGGTGCTGAGCACCGGGGCAGGCGGTGCCGGCAGCTGGGGCGGTGCCGGCAGCTGGGGCGGTGCCGGGGCGAGGGCCATCGAGAGGCTCGCCGATGCCGGCGCCGTCTCCACCGCCCACACCGGGGCAGGCGGCGGGGTGGGCGTCGCCACCACCGGGTCGGGCACGACGTGCAGTGTCACCCGTGCCCGGATGGCGTCGAGCAGCGCCCACACGTAGTCGGCGCCGCGTCCCTGGGCCTCCTCGCCGAAGTGGTGCCAGCGGCGCTGCTCGTAGAAGAGGCAGCCCCGCAATTCGTGCAGATCCTTCGGCACGGTGCGGTCGCGCGTCCACGCCTGCAGGGCCCGGTTCCCGAGCTCGGCCACGTCGCTCCAGTAGGCGTAGCCGTCGTAGGTGAGAGCGAACTCCTCGACCTGCTCCCAGCGGGCGCCGCGCGAGGGCACCATGTCGCTGCGCAGCCGGTCGTTGGGGACGGCCGAGGCCACGAAATCCCCGGCCGGCACCTGCCCCGGGATGGTGAAGCGCAGCACCGGGTCCGGCCGGCCGCTGCGTGTCGATGCGAGTGGCGACACCTCGCTCCATTGCGGGGTGAGGGCGCGGCCGCCCACGAGCGCCCGCAGGCCCTGTCCCCGCCCCCGCAGTCGAAGTCCGATCGGTTGCACGTCGCCCCCCTGTTGTCCCCGTCCCTAGGCGGCGGCCGTCTCGGCCACCACGATGCGCCCGCCGCCCGACTGCTTCGCCCGGTAACAGGCGTTGTCGGCGTGACGCAGCACGTCCTCCACCGAGTTGCCCGGCGTGGCCTCGGCCACCCCGGCCGAGAAGGGCTGCTCGGTCGCCCGTGACAGCCGGGCGAGCACGTCGACGGCCTGCTCGGCGGCGGTCGACGGCAGGAGCAGCACGAACTCGTCGCCCCCGGCGCGTGCCAGGACGTCGCTCGCCCGGAGCTCTCTGCACCAGGCGTGGCTCACGTCGGCCAGCAGGCGATCGCCGTGCTGGTGCCCGAAGGCGTCGTTCACGTCCTTGAAGTGATCGAGATCGAGCACGGCCAGGCACAGCGGGTGCCCGATGCGCGCGCAGCGGGCCAGCTCGCGTCCGAGCACGGGCTCGAGCGCCCGGCGGTTGGCGAGGCCGGTGAGCGGGTCGGTGGTGGCGGCCACCTTGAGCGCCTGCTGCAGCACGTGCACGACGATGCCGACGGTCGACGTGGTGGCCACCATGACCGCCCACCCGGCCGGCGCCCCGGGGACGTGCGACGACAGCAGCACCGCGCCTGAGGTGCCCGCCTGGGCGAGCAGATAGAGAAGGAACGCCCGGCTGTCGTAGAACGAGGCGGTGAAGATGGTGGGGAGGACGAAGAGGCCCCCCACGGCGAAGATCACCGGGCTCCGGTGGGCGAAGACGACGGCCAGGTTCACCGCGCCGAGGGCGAGGACGGACAGGATGTAGTTGACCCACATCGGTTGGTCGACGCCCTTCCACAGCGTCCACACCGCCACCAGGGCGGCGAAGGCTGCGACCCCGGCCCAGCCGCTCGACTGCGTGGTCGGCCCGTGGGGGAGGCCGATCACGAGGATGCCGACGAGGCAGCCGATGGCCCACAGCAGGGCCGAGAACTGGGCGATCTGGCGCGACGGGATGATGGTGTCGGCCACCGCGTCGCTCGGCGCCGGCCCCGCGGTGGTCCGGTCGGGCCGGTCGGTGGTGTTCGCCCTCACTGTCCAGATATCGGAGGGGGGCGGTCCGTGGTTGAGGCAAAGGCCCTGCGTGGTGGGGCCGTTGGGTATCGCCTTCGTGCGCCGGCGCACGAAGGGGCAGGTGGGCGGTCGGTAGCCTTCCGGCACCATGCCCCGCCTCGTCGTCGCCACCTTCAACGTCCACGGCGGGGTGGACGGCTGGGGCCGTGCCTACGACGTGGTCGACGCCTGCCGCCGGCTCGAGGCCGATGTGCTCGTGCTCCAGGAGAGCTGGACCCCGGCGGAGGGGCCGGCCCTGGCCGACACGGTGGCCGCAGCCCTCGGGTACGAGGTGGCGGGGCGGGCCATGGCGCCGGTCGTGCTCTATCCCCCTGACGACCGCGATCGTCGAGGGTGGGGCCCGCCGCGCTGGCCCCGGCGTTCGGCGGGGATCCGGGCCGGGCACCGTTCGGGCCGGGGGGCGGCGGTCGTGCGGGGGACGGTGGGGCTGGCCATGCTGTGGCGGGTGGCGGCCCGGCCCCCCGAGGTGATCGAGCTCGGCCGGATCGGTACCGACCCGGCACGGAGACTGGCGTTCTCGCTCGAGGTGGGACGCGGCCCGGCGCCGGCGCGCCCGGCGCTCACGGTCGTGGGCACGCACATGTCGCACATCCGCCACGGGTCGCCGGTCCAGCTGCGGCGGCTGCACCGCGTGCTGCCTCCGCCACATGTCCCTGCGGTGCTGGTGGGCGAC
>DASRBM010000227.1:0-9377 GCA_035653635.1 Acidimicrobiales bacterium
ACGAATGCCGTGCCCCAGGCCTGGGCCTTCACATCGGCGAAGGCGCTCTGACTGTCGAGGTAGATCACGTACGGCAGCGAGTTCATCGGCTGCAGCAGTGACGTGTTCATGGTCATCGAGAAGACCGACACCGTGAACAGCAGCGGCGCCGTCTCCCCCACCGCCCGCGACAGGGCGAGGAGGTTGCCGGTCACCAGTCCCGGCAGCGCCGTGCGGACCACGACCGACCGCACCACCCGCGACTGCGGCGCCCCGAGGGCCTCGCCCGCCTCCCACAGGTCGTTGGGGACGGTGCGCAGCGCCTCCTCGCTCGCCCGGATCATGATCGGCAGCATGATGATCGACAGGGCGACGCTGGCCGAGATGGCCGAGAAGTGGTGCATGTTGATCACCATCAGGCCGAACACCACCAGCCCGACGAGGATTGTGGGCAGCCCGGTGAGGATGTCGGCCCCGAAGCGCAGCCCGGTGGCGACCGGGCCCGTCGCCTGCAGGAGGAACAGCGCCACGAGCAGTCCCACCGGGATGGCGATGAGGAGGGCCACGCCGTCGATGAGGGCCGTGCCCACGAGCGCGTTGGAGATGCCCGACCCGGGGATCCCGGGCGGGGTGGGGAGGCTCGTGAGGAAGTGCCAGCTGACCGCGCCGATGCCCCGGTAGACGGTGTAGCCGACGAGCATGCCGAGGGCGGCCACGGTCAGAGCGAAGGCGGCCATGCACACGAAGCGCATGGCGCGGCCGGTCGCGTGCCGGCGCCGGAGCGACAGCGCGGCGGTGCTCTGGATGAGCTGGCGCCGCTCGAGGGCGGACCGGCTGAGGGCGACGTCGGTCATTGCGAGCGTCACTTCGCCTGCGCCTGCTTGAAGCGCGAGCGCAGGAGCACCTGGCCGCCTCCGTTGATGAGCAGGCCGATGACGAGGAGGATCACGCCGAGGGCGATGAGGGCGGGCTGCTCGTGGCGGATGGTGGACGAGTCGCCGAACTGGTTGACGATCACCGACCCCAAGGTGGCGCCCGGCGCCAGGAGCGAGTGCGGGATCGAGTAGCTGTTGCCGATGACGAGGGTGACGGCGATGGTCTCCCCGACCGCCCGCCCGAGGGCGAGGACGACGGCGGCCACGATGCCCGACCGGGCGCCCGGCAGCACGATCTTGCGCACCACCTGCCAGGGGGTCGCGCCGAGCGCCATGCCGCCCTCGCGCTCGGCCACGCCCACGCCGAGAAGCGCGGTGCGGGTGAGGGCGACGATGGTCGGCACCACCATGATCGACAGGATGAAGCCGGCCAGGAACACGCTCACGCCGAAGGGCGTGCCGTGGAAGAACCACGACACGCCCGGCACCTTCTTGAAGAACGGCTCCACGTCACGCGAGAAGACGGGGGCGGCGACGAGCAGGCCCCACAGGCCGACGATGACGCTCGGGACGGCCGCGATCAGGTCGACGAGGACGCCGAAGGGACGCAGCCAGCGCGGCGCCATCTCGGTGAGGTAGGCGGCACAGGCGATGCCCACGGGCACCGCCACCACGAGGGCGATGGCCGAGGTGACGAGCGTGCCCACGATGAAGGGCAGCGCCCCGAACACCGAGCGCACCGTGTCCCACGACTTGCCCCATACGAAGCCGATGCCGAAGGTCGACCAGGCGTCGCCCGACCGGTAGAGGAGCGTGGCGATGATGGCGAGGAGCACGGCGGCGAAGACCACCGATCCCGCCCACAGGAGGCCCCGGTAGCCGAGGCCCCGTCCGGGCGTCCGGCGCGTCCACGCCAGGCGTGGGACGGCCGGAGCCCGGGAGAGCTCGTCCTCGAACTCCGTGACGAAGTCAGGATTGCCGTTCGGGTCGAGCGACACGACTCATCCGTTGAACAGCGGCTTGCCGCCGTACATCATCTGGAGGATCGTGTTGTGCGCCAGCGCCTGGATGTTGGCCGGCAGCGGCGCATAGCCGATGGACGAGGCCGCGCTCTGGCCGGTGCTCGACTCCCAGTCGAGGAGCTTGCCCAGCGCGATCCCCTTGGCCTGGTTCGACTGGTTCTGGTACACGAGGCCCCAGCTGTACCCGGCGATCGGGTAGCTGCCTGCTCCCGGTGCGTTCACGATCGAGAAGTTCTGGTAGCTCACGTTCGGGAACTGGGAGGCGGCGGCCGACACCGACGAGAGCGACGGCGTCACGAACGAGCCGGCCTGGTTCTGCACCTGGCCGTAGGCGATGTTGCCCTGCAGGGCGTAGGCGAGCTCCACGTAGCCGATCGAGTACTGCGTGTTGGCCACGTCGGCGGCCACGCCGGGGTTGCCGTTGCCGCCGAGGCTGCCCGAGGCGCCCTTCGTCCACGCCGGCGACTTGCTCACGCCCGGACCGGTCGACGACCAGGTCGAGTCCACGTGGTTGAGGTAGTCGGTGAAGATGTAGCTGGTGCCGCTCGAGTCGGCCCGGTGCACGGTCACGATCGCCTGGTTGACGCCCGACAGCTGTGGGTTGTTGGCCGTCAGCTTGCCGTCGTTCCACTGGGTGATCCTGCCCATGTAGATGTCGACGAGGTTCTGGGCGGTGAACTTGAGCTGCCCGCTCACCCCGGGGAGGTTGTAGGCCATGGCCACACCACCGAGGGCAACGGGGATCTCGAGGATGGCCCCGCCGTTGCCCGAGGGCGGCGACAGCGGCACGTCGGTGGCGCCGAAGTCGACGGTCTGCGACTGGATGTCCGAGATCCCGGTGCCACTGCCGACGGCCGCGTAGCTGACGTTGACCTTGCCGCCCGTTTGCTGGTTGTAGGTGTAGAAGGCCCGGGCGAACAGCGGCTGGTCGAAGGTGGAGCCGGCGCCCGTGATGGAGGCCGACTGCACCTGTGTGTCGCAGCTGGCGCTCACGACGTTGCCGCACGAGGACCCAGACGACCCACCGCCGGAGTTGCTCCCACCCGAGGAACCGGAGCCGGAGCCGGTGCTCGCACCTCCTGCCGACGTCGTGGTCGTCGACCCGCCCGGTGTGGACGAGGTGGTGGTGCTCCCACCCGACGACGTGGTCGTGGTGGTACCAGACGACTTCTTCGCCGTCGGCGAGCTCGAGCCGCAGGCCGCTCCGACGAGGGCGAGCACGGCCAGCGCCGAGCCCACCTGCCACATCTTCGGCCGCCGGGGCGCGACGTCCCCGAAGATCCTGCCCTTCGACACGGATACTCCTCTGGTTTCCCAAGGCGGTCCCGAGATCCGGTCGACCGCACCCTCCGCTGGTCATTGCTACTGGCCGAAGGTGAACAAATCGCGACCAACGAGGGGCGAATCGATGAACCCTGGGTGACGTTTGCGCGAACTCTTCGCCCCTCGTGGTCGGACCGGCGACCCTGGTCACGCCTGGCTAGGGTCTTCCGGCCGCGATCCGCGGCGTATTTCGGAGAGAAGGTGGCCGTGATCACGCTGGTGCTGGGAGGAGTCCGTTCGGGGAAGTCGGCCGTGGCCGAGCGCCTCGCCGCCGGCCACCCCGAACCGGTGACCTACCTGGCCACCATGGAGCCGGGGGACGATCCCGACCTCGCCGCCCGCATCGCCGCCCACCGCTCCCGGCGCCCCCGGCACTGGCGGACGGCCGACGCCGGCGGGGATGTCGCCGGCACGTTGCTGGCCCTCGACGGGACCGTCCTGCTCGACGGCCTCGGGGCACTCGTCGCCGCCACGGATGACTTCCGCTTCGACGTGGAAGGCCTGTGCCGTGCACTGTGCGACCGACGCGGTGACACCGTCGTCGTGAGCGACGAAGTCGGACTGGGTGTGCACCCCTCCACCGAGAGCGGCCGGCGATTCCGCGACGCCTTGGGCACGGTGAACCAGCGCGTGGCCGATTGCGCCGACGAGGTGCTCCTCGTCGTCGCCGGCCGGGTCCTGCCACTGGAGCGCCCCTAAGTGCGGCGCGCCCTCGGCTTCCTGACGCCGTTCGGCGGTGCATCGGTGCCGAGCGCGGCCGCGCTCACCTGGTTCCCCGTCGTGGGAGCGCTCATCGGCCTGGCCGTGGGCTTCGCATGGTGGCTGGCGGCGAAGGGACTCGGGCCGTTCGCGGCAGCGGCGGTGGCCGTGGCCGTCGATCTCGGCTGCACGGGGCTGCTGCACATGGACGGGTTGGCCGACACCGCCGACGGGCTCCTTCCCCATCTCGACACCGAGCGACGCCTCGCCGTGATGGCCGAACCCACGATCGGCGCCTACGGCGTGACGGTCGTGGCCGCGACCCTGCTGCTGCGCACGGGCGCGCTCGCCTCGGCGCGCCCGGCACCGTTGGCGGTCGCCGCCCTGTGGTGCGCGTCGCGCACCGGCATGGCGGTCATCCTCCGCACGGTGAAGTACGCCCGGTCCCACGGTCTCGCCCTCGCCTTCGTGGACCGCAGCCGGCAGTGGCTCCCCATCGGTGCCGTCGGGCTGGGACTGCTGCTCGCGCTCGGATGGTGGGAACGGCCCGCGCATCTGGCCGCCGCGGTGGTGGCGCTGGCGCTGGCCATGGCGGGCGTGACGGCGCTCGCCGTGCGCCGACTGGGTGGCTTCACCGGCGACGTGCTCGGCGCCGCCGCCGTCACCGGTGAGACCATCGGCCTCCTCGTCCTCGTGAGCCGGTGGTGAACACCATGACGACGTGCGCGACTGCGCCAGCTTCGCCATGCCGGGCACGGTGCGCATCGCTGTGCCCGACGCACGGGGACTCGAACGCCTCCAGACGGCGCTTCGTCTCGCCCGCGGTGCCGCTCCTTCCATGAAAGGCCCGACATGAACTCGTCCTTCGCCATCGCCGCCGACGCCGTGCGCCCCGTCGACGACGGCGCCGCCCGCGCCGCAGCCGAGCACCACGACCGCCTGACGAAACCCCGCGGGTCGCTCGGGGCGGTGGAGGCCCTCGGCGGCCGTCTCGCCGCCATCGCCCGCATCTCCCCTCCGCCGGTCCCCGAACCGGTCACGGTGGCCGTCTTCGCCGGTGACCATGGCGTGGTGGCCGAAGGCGTCACCCCCTGGCCCCAGGAGGTCACGGCGCAGATGGTGGCGAACTTCTGCGCCGGCGGCGCGGCCGTGAACGTGCTCGCCCGTCACTGCGGCGCGGCGGTGGTGGTCGTCGACGTCGGCGTCGCCACCGACATCCCGATCGAGTCGGACACCTTGCTGCGGCGCCGAGTGCGCAACGGCACGGGTGACCTCGCACGCGAACCGGCCATGACGGCAGCGGAATGCCGTGCCGCGCTCGACATCGGCGCACAGGTGGCGGCCGACGCGGTGGCAGGTGGCGCGCGCCTGCTCGTCACCGGCGACATGGGCATCGGCAACACGACACCGTCGGCTGCGCTCATCGCCGCCCTCACCGCCACGCCCGCTCCCGAGGTCACCGGGCGCGGCACCGGCATCGACGACGCCACCTTCGCCCGCAAGACGGCCGTGGTGGAGCAGGCGCTGTCGCGGCTTCCGACCGCCGCCCCGGCTGAGACCGTGCTGGCCGAGCTCGGCGGTCTCGAGATCGCCGCCCTGACCGGCTTCGTGGTGGGCGCGGCCGCGGCCGGCGTCCCTGTGGTGGTCGACGGCGTCATCTCGCTGGCGGCGGCCGTGGTGGCCGACGCCCTCGTCCCCGCCGTGCGCGGCTACCTCATCGCCGGCCACCGCTCCACCGAGCCGGGTGCGTCGGTGGCACTCGCCCATCTCGGTCTCGATCCCGTGGTCGACCTCGGCCTGCGCCTCGGGGAGGGCACCGGCGCCGTGCTGGCGGTGCCGATCGTGCAGGCGGCGGCCAAGATCCTGCGCGAGATGGCCACCTTCGACGGCGCCGGAGTGACCGACAAGGACGGGGCGTAGACCCCCCTCAGCGTTCGACCATGGTGGGGTGCCGGGGTTCGTAGAGACCCACGGTGGCCCCGCTCGGTAGCGGCACCGCGGTCACCGATCCCCAGCGCGCCTCCTCCGGCGCGGCACAGGTGATCCCAAGGGCGGACAGCCTCGCCATCTCGGTCGGCAGGTCGTCGCACATGAAATAGAGGCCCGCGCCGGGTCCGTCGGCCGGATGGACGGCCAGTTCGGCCGGGGGTAGTCCGTAGACGAGCCAGCCGCCACCGGCGTCGACCGAGTCGAGTCCCATCACCTCGGTGAGGAACCGCCGGTCGGCGTCGGGATCCGTGCTGAAGAGGACGACATGGGCACCGAAGACCATGCCCGATGGTGGCACGTTCAGCGGCCCGCTTGCGCTCCGGCCCGCTCCAGGTAGCGGTGACGGCAGTGCTCGGAGCAGAAGAAGACCGTCTCACCGGCGACGTCGGCTCGCGCCGGAGCATGGGTGGTGTCCACCTGCATGCCGCACATCGGGTCGGTGGCGAAGCGCCCGGCCGGGTCGCGCCGACGCGACAACAGGTAGAGAAGGACGAACACGACGATGGCGGCGATGTCGAGCCCGGTGGTGGCGTTCCAGCGAAGCGTGTCACCCACCACCGTCCCACTGCGGTGCACGGGCACGGCCCCGGCGGCCCGGAAGAGGTACTCGGTCACGAGGCCCGCCGCCGACATGACGAGCCAGAAGAGCCCGAGCATGCGCAGGGCCATGCGGCCGCCGTACTGCTTGCGGTAGACGAGGAGCAGCGGGAGGGTGACCAGGTCGGCGAAGACGAAGGCGACGACCCCGCCGAAGCTGCTCCCTCCGGTCCACAACGCGGCGGCGAGCGGTACGTTGCCGATGGAGCACACGAAGCTGACGATGGCGACGAGCGGCGCCACCACCACGTTCTCGAGGCTCGTCCACACCCCGTGGCCGCGGAGGAAGACGTCGCTCCAGACGTGCACGGGCACGAGCTCGGTGAGGAACCCGGCAACGACGAACCCGATGACCATCTCCCGCCGCAGCATGGTGAGGTCGCCCATGGTGTAGCCGGCCGCGTCGGCCCACCCGGCCCGGGTGCGGATGCGGCGGCGCCAGGCGCCGGCGTCGGCATCGCCGTGGGAGGTCTCGTCGTGGGAGCCCGACGCCCGCACCGTCTCGAGCGCCCCGACGAGCACCCGGCCCCGGAGCCACAACCCGCCGAGGAGGGCGAGGAGGACGATCATGACGGCGCCGCCCACGAACTCGGCCACGAGGAACTGCCACCCGATGAGCACGAGCAGGACGATGCCGAGCTCGACCACCAGGTTGGTCGACGCGAAGAGGAAGACCATGGCGGCCACGAAGTCGGCGCCCCTGGCCACGAGCGAGCGCGCCATCGCCGACGCCGCGTAGGAGCACGACGACGACACCATGCCGTAGACCGAAGCACGGGCGACCGCCGCAGGACGGTGGTCGCCCAAGCGCCGTCGCATCTGGTCGCGGCTGACGAACGCCTGCACCGCGCCCGAAAGGGCGAAGCCGAGGACGAGCGCCCACAGCGTGTCCCAGAACATGAAGAAGGCTTCGCGCAGACTGTGCCCGACATCGGTGAGGACCCCCGCGGCGGTGAGCGCAGCCGCGACGGCGGCGGTCACGACCGCACCAGGCGCTCGATGGCGGCGCGCGCCTCGTCGAGCTTGGCCGTCGCCGCCGGACCACCTTCGTGCAGGGCGTCGCGCACGCAATGGGAGAGGTGGTCACCGAGCAGCTCGAGCGCCACCGACTGCAGCGCGCGGGTGACGGCCGACACCTGCGTGAGGACGTCGATGCAGTACGCCTCGTCCTCCACCATGCGCTGGAGGCCGCGCACCTGTCCTTCGATGCGCCGGAGCCGGCGCTGCACGGCCGCTTTGTCCGCCTCGTAGCCGACCATGTCCCGACTATACCCCCCAGGGGTATAAAGCAAGCGCCTCTGGGTCTCTAGGTGGATACGGCTGCCTCGAGGGTGGCACCGGCCATGAGCAGGCGCTCCTCGGCGCCCGCCGGGCCGATCAGCTGACAGCTGGCCGGGACGGGACCACCGGCCGGGACGGGCAGGGCCAGCGCCGGCACGCCGGCCAGGTTGACCGGCAGGGTGCACCTCGCCATGAGCAGGTCCTCTCCCCGACCGAGCTCGGGCGGGAAGATCGTCAGCGTCGGGCAGGCGACCAGGTCGACGGTGGTGAAGATCTCGGCCAGCCGGTCGCGCCAGCGGTCCTGGGCGGTGCGGGCACTCGCCATGGTGGCCTCGTCGATGCCCGAGCCCATGCGCAGACGTTGCACCACGTCCTCGCCGATGCGGTCCTCGGCCCGCAGCACGAGGGGCCCGTCCTGCTGCCACGCCTCGGCCACGAGCAGCAGCCCGGCGGCGCCGGTGACCTCGTCCCATTCGTGCAGCGGCAACTCCACGAGCTCCCATTCGGTCGCCCACAGCGCCCGGTCCACCGCCTCGTCGACGCGGGGATCGGCCTCGGGGCGGATGCGGGCCACCCGCAGCGGACCGGCCGGGTCCGGCGCGAACCCGGGCTCGAGCAGCTGCATGCCCGTGACCAGCCCGGCCACGTGACGCGCCATGGGGCCGACGGTGTCGAAGCCGGGCGCGAGCTTCCATACGCCGTCGAGGGGGATACGGCCCCACGTCGTCTTGAGCCCGGCCGTGCCGCAACAGGCCGACGGGATGCGCACCGAACCGCCGGTGTCGCTGCCGTAGGCGACATCCGCCTCGTCGGTGGCCACCGCGACAGCGGATCCGCTCGACGATCCACCCGGCACGAGCCCCGGGTCGAGCGGGTTCACCGGCGTGCCGAACCAGGGGTTCACGCCGGTCACCCCCAGGGCGAGCTCGTGGAGATTCGTCTTTCCGACGATACGGGCCCCGGCCGCCCGGGCCCCGGCCAGGCAGGCAGCATCGGCGGGCGCCGGCCGGGCCTCGTCGGCCACCGCCCGGCAGCCGGCCGTGGTCGGCACCCCGGCCACGTCCACCAGGTCCTTGACGGCCAGACGGACGCCCTGGCCCGAGGTGGCGAGGTTCGTGATGAAGGTGCCCACCGGCGGGCACGCTACCCAGCCTGCATATGCTGGCGCGGTCCCGGGTACGCACGAGGGGCTTCCGATACCGGCAAGCGAGGCTCGACGTGGACGACGGCACCGTGATCGGCAGGATCGACGAGCTCGTGGCAGAAGAGCACGAGCTGTTCGAGCTCGCCGCCTCGGGTGAGGCACTCACCCCAGAGCAGCTGGCCCGGCAGAAGGACATCGAGGTGCACCTCGACCGTCTCTGGGACCTGCTCCGCCAACGACGGGCCAGGCGCAACGCCGGCCTCGACCCCGACGACGCCATCACCCGCGACGCCGAGACGGTGGAGCACTACCAGCAGTAGTCACGAAGCCAGGACGATCCACGACACGACAAAGGGCGGAACTCGGATGCGACGCACCCTCCGGGCACTATTCGTCTCGGTACTGGCCTGTGCCGGTCTCGTACTGACCACCTCGGCCGCAGCCACGGCAAGCCCCTCGAACGGCTAC
>DASRBM010000228.1:0-4462 GCA_035653635.1 Acidimicrobiales bacterium
GTCCGGGCCACGTCGAGGAGCACGCCGCGCGTGACGAGCGGACCGACCTGCTCGATGCCGCAGCGGGCCGCGCCCTCCTCGGTGACGGTGCCGGCCGGGTGCCCGTTGTAGAGACGGCCGCCGTAGCTGACGTGCGCCAACGCGTCCCAGTGGGTGGCGGCCTGCAGGGCCATGGTGACCACGTCCTCGCTGGAGCAGATCCAGTCGGGGTCGGGGGAAAGGGGCTCGTTGACGGCGACCATCGACCGGCTGGGGTTCACCCGCCCCGGGATGATGCCGGCCTGGATGCCCTCGGCCTCGGACAGGGGCAGGCCGAGCAGAAAGGCCTTTCCGGTCCGGACGCACGCCGCCGCCCGCCGGCGGGCGGCCTCGTCGACCAGGTTGAGGGTGCCGCGCTGGTCGTCGGCGCCCCACCGTCCCCAGTTGTTGACCCGCTCGGCGATGGCGCGAAAGGTCGGCGACACCGGCATGGCGGCGACCCTACGCAACGGGGGGCGCGGACGCGGTAATTTCCCGCCCCGGGGGGTGCAGCACATGGGGCGACGTCCGTGACCTTGACGGGCGACGACACCGCGGGCGCCGACGAAGGCGTGCCGAGTGTGGCGTCGTTGCTCGGCGCCATCGTGGCTTCGAGCGACGATGCGATCTATTCGAAGGCGCCTGACGGCACCATCACGAGCTGGAACGCGGGCGCCGAGCGCCTCTACGGCTGGCGCGCCGACGAGATCGTGGGGCTGCCGGTGACCGTGCTCATCCCCGACAGCAGGGTGGGCGAGGAGCGCCACATCCTGGAGCTGGTGCTCGACGGCCAGCGGGTGGAGCACTACGAGACCGAACGGGTGCGCCGCGACGGCCGGCGCGTGCGGGTGTCGATCACGGTGTCTCCGGTGCGCGACGAGCTCGGCGTCATCGTGGGCGCGTCGGCCATCGCCCGCGACATCACCGAACGGCACCGGGCCATGCTCATGTTCCAGGGCCTCCTCGAGGCGGCGCCCGACGCCATGGTCATCGCCGGCAGCCACGGACGGATCGTGCTCGTGAACCGCCAGGTCGAAGCGCTCTTCGGCTATCAGCGCGAGGAGCTGCTCGATCGTGCCGTGGAGGTGCTCATCCCCGAGCGCCTGCGCGACCGCCACGTCGGGCACCGCACGTCCTACTTCTCCGAGCCGCAGGTGCGGCCGATGGGCATGGGACTCGAACTGGTCGGCCTGCGCCGTGACGGCACCGAGTTCCCCATCGAGGTGAGCCTCAGCCCCTTCGAGACCGAAGGCGGGGTGCTCGTGTCGGCCGCCATCCGCGACATCAGCGACCGCAAGCGGGCCGAAGCCCAGCTCGAGGAGGCGCACCGCGCCCTGCTCCAGAGCGAGCGCCTGTCGGCGCTCGGCGAGATGGCCACGATCATCGGCCACGAGCTCCGCAATCCCCTCGGGGCCGCCACCAACGCGCTCTTCCTCATCCGCCAGCGTCTGGGCTCGGCCGACGACCAGCAGCTGCAACGCCACCTGGCGCTTCTCGAGCGTGAGACGATGCGGGCGACGGCGCTGTGCGAGGACCTGACCAGTTACATGCGCCAGCGCGACCCCGTGCCGGTCCTCTTCGGGCTGCGCTCCACGCTCGACGCGGTCTTCGAGTCGACTCCGCCCCCGACGGGCGTGGACGCGGTGCTCGACGCGCCCGACCTGCAGGCGTGGGCCGACCCCGACCAGTTCGTGCAGATGCTCACCAACGTGCTCACGAACGCATACCAGGCCATGCCCCAGGGCGGGACCGTGCACGTCCGGGCGTACGCCACGGACGACGAACTGGTGATCGCCGTGCGCGACAGCGGGACCGGGGTCGATCCCGACACCGCGGCGCGCCTGTTCGAGCCGTTCTTCACGACCAAGGCGGCCGGCACCGGCCTCGGGCTCGTGATCGTCCGGCGCCTGGTGGAGGCGCACGGGGGAACCGTCACCCTCGACAACGCCCGCGCCGGCGGGGCGGTGGTCACCATCCGCCTGCCTCGGGCCGCGACCGGACCAGCGGCCCCGTGAGCGCGTCCGGGAACGCCGTGCTCGTGGCCGACGACGACCTCGGCATCCGCTCCACCGTGGCTGAGATCCTGCGCAACGAGGGCTACGACGTGCGCGAGGCGCAGGACGGCGACGAGGCGCTGGCACGACTGGCCGACGGTCCCGTCGACGTGCTGCTGCTCGACGTGCGCATGCCCCGGCGCGACGGACCGGCGGTGCTGGCGGCGCTGGCGAGCCCGCCGGTCACCATCCTCGTGTCGGCCTTCTCGCTCGACGGGCCGCTGCGTCAGGCGGTCGAGACGAAGATCTTCCGCTACATGCGCAAACCCGTGCGTCCCCGCGAGCTCATCTCCGCCGTGGCCGAGGCCGCGGCCAAGGCCCGTTCGGCGTCGTAGCCCTCGTGCCCCGGACGCGGCCGGCGGGCGCTGCAGGGTCGGGTCAGCCGATACCCGGCCGCACCACCCGGCCGGGGAGGTTGCCGGTGAGAACCTCCCCGTCGCGCACGATCGGCACGCCGTTCACCACCGTCCAGTAGATGCCCTTTGGCCGGGCCGAGTAGCGCGCCTCGCCGCCGGGGAAGTCGTGCACCTGCTTCTTCGAGGCGAGCTCCACCGTGTCGGGGTCGAAGATGAAGGCGTCGGCCCAGTAACCGGGCAGCAGCATCCCGCGGTTCTGGAACCCGAGCAGGGCCGCCGGCACCTGGGTCATCTGGCGGATGCCCTCCTCGAGCGACCACAGCTTGCGGTCGCGCACCCAGAAGGCGAGGAAGGCGGTGGACCAGTCGGCCCCGTCGTCGCGGTCGAGGTGGGCGCCGCCGTCGGACACGCCGATGATCATCGCCGGGTGGCGCTGGCCGGCGGCCACCGCCTCCTCCCAGCCCCTGCTCTTGTTCACGTAGCGGAAGACGGTGCGCAGCTCCTCGTCGAGGGCGAGGTCGAGCATGACGTCGGCGGGCTCGCGACCGAGCTCGGCCGCGATCTCGGCGATGGTGCGGTGCAGGAACTTGTCGTGCTCCGGCTTCACCACCTCGTCGACCTCCACGACCGAGAAGCGCGGCGGGGGCAGGGTCGACCCCTTCGACGCGTCCTTGTTGGGATGCTCCACCGCGTGGCGCATCTCGTCGCGCAGCACCGGGTTCGCGAGCATCCGCAGCTTCTCCTCGACCGACTCGCCCGGTCCGAGCACGCGGTGCCACGAGGGCACGCCCTCGTAGAGGTTGGTGCCGGTGTCGATGCGGAAGTCGCGGTCGAAGGGATGGTTGCGCAGCAGCGAGTAGATGCCGACCCCCTGGCGCCCGGCCTCCTCGATCCAGGCGGCCACGTCATCCCAGCCGGCACCGGGGACGTCGACCTTGGAGCGGCCGCCCAGGCCCTGCAGGATGATGGGCAGGCGGCTCGCCCTGCCGAGGCGCACGAGCAGGTCCTTGTCCTCCTGGTCGAGGCCGCCGATGGCGCTGCGGTGGAGGTAGGTGATGGACCCGCCGCGGTGCCGCCCGGCCTCGGTGCACAGCACCTCGAGCTCGTCGAGCCCGGCGAAGCGGCTCGGCACCGGCCGGTCGTCCCCGTCGAGCTGGGTCGGCCCGTGCGAGGAGGAGAAGCCCGCCGCCCCCGCGGCCATGGCCTCGCCGACGACCCGCCGCATCTGCTCGATCTCCTCGGCCGTCGCCTCGCGCTCGGAGCCGGCCTCCCCCATGACCGTCCGCCGCACGGCCGAGTGGCCCACGTAGCACGCCATGTTCACGCCGAGCTTGCCCTCGCGGCTCGAGAGGAATTCCGGGAAGGTCTCGAACTCCCACTGCACGGCCGACAGCGCCACCGGTGACATCCCCTCGACCTTGGCGAACATGCGGGCCAGGTAGTCGCGCTGGTCCGGCCGGTTGGGGGCGACGGAGAAGCCGCAGTTGCCGGCGAGCACGGTGGTGACGCCGTGGTAGCACGACGAGGTCGCATGGGGCTCGAAGGTGAGCTGCGGGTCGTAGTGGGTGTGGGCGTCGATGATGCCGGGGGCCACGTGCAGGCCGTCGGCGTCGATGACCTGATCGGCGTCGTCGGGGTTCACGAACCCGACGGTGACGACGCGCCCGTCCTTCACCCCCACGTCGCCCCGACGGCGGGCGAGCCCGCTGCCGTCGACGACGATGCCGCCCATGATGGCCAGGTCGTAGGTGCTCATGGATCCTCCTGTGCCGAAGCCGCCGGACGACGGGTTCAGCCGGTCCAGACGATCGACTGCAGCTCGGAGTAGGCCTCGAGGCCGTAGTCACCGCCGTCGCGTCCCACGCCGGACATCTTGAAGCCGCCGAAGGGCGCCTCGTGGTTGCGCTGGGCGGTGTTGATGCCGACGTGACCGGCCCGCAGGGCCCGGGCCACCCGGAAGGCGCGGGCCGTGTCGCCGGAGAAGACGTAGTCGTAGAGGCCGAACTCGCTGTCGTTGGCCATGGCCACGCCCTC
>DASRBM010000229.1:0-6533 GCA_035653635.1 Acidimicrobiales bacterium
GATCCTGCTGCGGGCTGGCGTCGTCACGCATGGCGTCCTCGGGCACGGGGTGCACGTGCAGGGTTCCTCGGAGACCGGGCCTGCGCCGATCCCTCTCCGGCGAGGGGCCCGCCCTCGGTCCGGGCAGTGTACGAATCCGCCCCGGTCACAGCCGCAAGTGTGCGCGCTCCGTGCCGTTACCGCCACTGATGCGTAGGATTGTTGGCATGGGGAGACGGGGGCTGGTCCTGCTGGCCAGCGTCGGCACGGGCATCGTGCTGGCCGGTGCCACCATCGGCGCCCTCGCCGTCGTCGGTCCGGCACCCACCCCGCCGGCCACCCATGACCCGGTGCCGGTCGTGCAGACCGGTGCCTCCACCCCCACCACCACGCCTGTGCCGGCGAACCAACCGGTCGTGGCGGCGAACGGCTCGTCGGCGAGCACGCCGGTCGTGTCGGTGCCGGTGACGCCGTCGTCCACCACGACGACCACGACGCCGAAGCCCACGCCGGTCAACTCGACCGGTCCGGCCACGGGCGGCCCGTGCGGCTCGAACTACCCGGCCGCCAACTGCGGTCCGTACTCGCCGGGACCGGCCACCGGAGGGCCGTCCTCGGGGACCACCCCGAGCACCCCGGCGTCGGGCGACACCGGCACCACCCAGCCGCAGCCGGCGTCCTGAGCCGGCCCCGCCCTCAGGGGCGGGGTGCGCCGGCGAGCACGCTGCGCAGGATCTGCTCCATCTCGTCGAGCTCGTCGTCGCCGGACACGAGCGCCGGTGCCAGCTGCACCACCGGATCGACGCGGTCGTCGGCCCGACAGACGAGCCCGGCCTCGAACAGCTTCGGCGCCACGTGGCCGCGGATGAGCGCCGTGCGCTCGGCCGGCGTGAAGCGCACCGACGGGTCGTCGGGGTCCCTCACGAGCTCCACCGCCCAGAAGAAGCCGGCGCCGCGGACGTCACCGACGATCGGCAGGTCGCGCAGCCCCTGCAGCCGCTCCTCCATGGCCTTCTCGGTTCGGGCGACGTGGGCGACGATGCCCTCGTCGTGGAGGGCGTCCACGTTGGCCAGCGCCACCGCGCACGAGACGGGATGGCCGCCGAAGGTGATGCCGTGGGCGAACGACACGTCACCCGACAGGAACGGTTCGGCCAGGGCGTCGCGACAGATGACGCCGCCGAGCGGTGCGTAGCCGGAGGTGGCCCCCTTGGCGAAGGTGATCATGTCGGGCACGAAGCCGTAGCGCTCGGCCCCGAACCACGCCCCGAGGCGGCCGAAGCCGCAGATCACCTCGTCGGAGACGAGAAGCACCCCGTGGCGGTCGCACACGGCGCGCAGCTTCGCGAAGTACCCCGGCGGGGGCGCGAAGCAACCGCCGGTGTTCTGCACCGGCTCCACGAACACGGCGGCCACCGTGTCGGGTCCCTCGGCCACGATGGCGTCCTCCACGGCCTGGGCGCAGGCGGCCGAGAACCGGTCGTCGTCGGCGGTCACCTCCGGCGCGAAGGCCGAGCGGAAGCGGTTCGTGTTGGCCACGTGGAAAGCGCCGGGCACGAGCGGCTCGAAGGCGGTCTTGATGGCCGGCAGCCCGGTGATGCTGAGCGCCCCCATGGTGGTGCCGTGGTAGGCCAGGTTGCGGGCGATCACCTTCGTGCGCGACGGCTGGCCGACGGCCCGGAAGTAGGCGCGGGCGAGCTTGAAGGCGGACTCGACGGCCTCGGATCCGCCGGTCGTGAAGAACACACGGTTGAGATCCCCGGGCGCCAGTTCCGCCAGGCGGCCGGCCAGGCGCAGCGCGGCGGGATGCGCGGCCGACCAGATCGGGTAGTAGGCGAGCTCCTGCGCCTGGCGTCTGCCGGCCTCGGCCAGATCGGCCCGGCCGTGGCCGGCCTGCACCACGAAGAGCCCGGCCAGGCCGTAGAGGTAGCGCCGTCCGGCGCTGTCGAACAGCCGCACGCCCTCGCCACGGACGAAGACGGGGACATCGTGGTCGCGGTAGGCGCCCAGGCGGCTGAAGTGCATCCACAGGTGGCGCTTGGCCAACGCCTGCAGCTCGGCGTCGCCTCCGACGTCGTGGTCGCCGTGCCCCTCGTCGCCCATGACCTCAGCCCCTTTCGGTCAGCGCCCCCACTGGTAGGTCTCCTTGTGGATGCGGAGGTAGATGTAGGTCTCCGTCTCCCGGATCCCGGGCAGGGCCCTGATGCGGTCGTTGAGCAGCTCCACCAGCCGCTCGTCGTCCTCGACCACGACTTCGGCGAGCACGTCGAGCGAACCGCCGGTGAGCACCACGTACTCGACCTCGGGCATGGCGGCCAGCGCGTCGGCCACCTTGCGGGTGTCGCCCTCCACCTTGAGCCCGACCATGGCCTGGCGGGTGAAGCCGAGGACCCGCGGATCGGTCACGGCCACGATCTGGAGCACGCCGCCGTCGATCAGGCGCTGCACGCGCTGGCGGACGGCTGCTTCCGACAGCCCCACCGCCGGCGCGATCTGCGTATAGGGCTTGCGCCCGTCCTGCTGCAGCTCGGCGATGATCCGGCGGTCGACGTCGTCCGGGGTGATTCCGTCGGAAGGCGGCATCGCGGCGCTCCTCTCGTGCGAGTTGAGGACGGTAGCGCCCGATGCCACCCTGGGGCCACGCCCCGCCCCGCTCCTGCCCCGACGGCCCCGGGCTACGCCCCGACCTGCTACTGGTGGGACGACGAGCCGGCAGGCCCCGCCGCAGCCGGATCGCTTCCCCCCGGCGCCGACGTCGTGGTGGTGGGGGGCGGCTACACCGGACTGGCGGCGGCACGGGAACTCGCCCGCCGGGGCCGGTCGGTCGTGGTGGTGGAGCGTGACCGGCCCGGCCGGGGCGCGTCGGGGCGCAACGCCGGCATGGTCCATCCCGGCACCGGCCACGGCCTTGCGACCCTGCTCGGGTCCGGAGGAGGCCGGGCCCTGTGGGCCGAATGCGTCACGGCCTTCGAGGAGCTGGCCGGCCTGGTCGAACGGGAGGGCCTCGACTGCGCCTGGGAGCGGTCGGGGCACGTGGAGCTCGCCCTGCACCCGCGGGCCGTCGACGGTCTGCGCCGCGACGCCGAAGCCCATGCCCGGCTCGGTGAGGCCGTCGCCCTGCTCGAGGGTGATGCCCTGCGAGCGGAGATCGGGTCGGACGCCTTCGCCGCCGGGCTCCTCGTACGCCGCAGCGGCGCCGTCCACCCGGCCGCGCTGGCCCGGGCGCTGCTGGCGCTCGCCACCGGCGACGGGGTGCGCGTGTGCACCGGCATCGCCGCCCGCCGCCTGCGCCGGCGCGGGGAGCGGACCGTGGTCGAGACCGACGTCGGTGACATCGTGGCGAGAGACGTGGTGCTCGCCACGGGCGCCACAACGGGCGGGCTCGCGCCCCGGGTCGCCCGCCGGATCCTGTCCGTGGGGAGCTACGTCGTCGCCACCGAGGAGATCCCGGCCGATCTCGCCGCTTCGGTGAGCCCGAGGGGGCGCATGTTCTTCGACACCCGCAACTTCCTCAACTACTGGCGCCTGTCGCCCGACCGGCGGCGCGTGCTCTTCGGCGGCCGCACGTCGTTCGCGCCGACCACGTTGGAGCAGGCCCGCGACGCGCTCCACCGGTCGATGGTGCAGGTGCACCCGCAGCTCGCCGGCGCCCGCGTGGAGCGGGTGTGGAGCGGCACCGTGGATCTCACCCTCGACCGCATGCCCCACGTGGGGCGCGACCCGGCGACCGGCGCCGCCTACGCGCTCGGCTACAGCGGCACCGGCGTCGCCCTGTCCACCTACCTGGGTGCCGTGCTGGCGCGCTGGCTGTGCGGCGAAGCCGGGCTGCCCGCCTTCGGACGTCACCGCATGCACCGGGTGCCGGTGGCGCTGCGCGCCCCTGGCGCCCTCCCCGCGCTCGGAGCCTGGTACCGGGTGCGCGACGCGCTGGGCCGCTGACCGGGCGTCACCCGGCCACGGCCGCGCAGAACTCGCCGAACGCGCTCACGAAGCGGTCGACGTGGACGTCCTCGTGCTGCACCGACAGCGTCCACTGCTCCTCGTTGCCCGGAGTCATGAAGATGCCCCGGTTCACGAGCCATGCCCACGAGGCGTCGAACAGATCCGCGTCGGTGTCGAGGAAGCTGCGGTAGTCGACGAGGGGCGCACGCCGGTACGAGACGCAGCCTTTGCAGCCGAGATCCACCGTGTGGGCGGCGATGCCGTGCGCTTCGACGGCGGACCGGCACCCCTCGGCCAGCCGGGTGCCGATGCGGGCGAAGTGGGCGTAGGCGTCGGGGGTGAGGACCTCCGTCAAGGTGGCCAGTCCGGCGGCGGCCACGAGCGGGTTGCCGTTGAAGGTGCCCTGCTGGGCGACGCCCTGGCCGATCTGGTCCATGAGCACGGCCCGGCCGCCCACCGCCCCACCGGGTGTGCCACCGGTGATGGACTTGGCCAGGCACAGCAGGTCGGGCTGCACGCCGAACCGTTCGGCGGCGCCGCCCGCGGCGATGGTGGCGCCCGTCTTCACTTCGTCGAACACGAGCACCACGTCGTACTCGGTGCACAGCCGGCGCAGCGCCTGCAGGTAGCCGGGCTTCGGCAGCACGATGCCGATGTTCATCATCACCGGCTCCAGGATGAAACAGGCGATCTCCGGGCCGCGTTCGGCGAACAACTGCTCCACGGTGGCGATGTCGTTGTAGGGCACGGCGGTGGTGTAGCGGCCCAGTGCGGCGGGGATCCCCCGTGAGGCTGCCGGCTGCACGCCGCTCTCGTCGGCCTCCCTTATGAGCTGCAGGCTGGGCGACACGGAGTACATGACGGCGTCGTGGTGGCCGTGGTACGAGCCCTCGATCTTGACCACCACGTCACGCCCGGTCGCGGCCCGGGCCAGGCGGACGGCATCCATCGTGGCCTCTGTGCCGGAGTTGGTGAAGCGGACGCGCTCGAGGCCGAATCGACGACACAGCTCCTCGGCGAAGGAGACGGCGACGTCGGTGGTGACGGCGAAGTGGGTTCCCGACCGCGCCGCGCGCTCGATGGCCTCGACGACCTTCGGATGGGCGTGCCCGACGGCCATCGACCCGAAGCCGTTGTGGAAGTCGAAGTAGCCGGTGCCGTCCACGTCCCACACCTCGGCACCGCGTCCGTGCGACAGGTAGATCGGATACGGCTTGGCCGACTGGAAGGTCGAGGCCACCCCGAGCGGCAGGGTCCGCCGGGCCCGCTCGAACAGCTCGTGGGACTCGGCGGTCCGGCTTACGAGCGCATGCAGCTCACGGCGGAAGATCTCCCGCGCCCGCGCGCTGATCCGCTCGTCGTCCGGCCCGCCCTCCACCACCTGCAGGTGGGGTGTGCCGCCGACAGGCTGGCCGACCTGTTTACGTTTGTCGCCGCCCTGGTGGAGCAGCTCTCCGACGGTCGTCATGACCGGTCTCCTCTCTCGTCACCACTTGACCATCACGTGCTTCGGCTCGGTGTAGGCCTCGATGGCATAGGCCGACAGGTCCTTGCCGTAGCCCGACTGCTTGAACCCGCCGTGCGGCATCTCCGAGACGAGCGGGATGTGATCGTTGACCCACACCGTGCCGAAGCGCAGGCGGGCGGCCGCCTCCATGGCCCGTCCCACGTCGGAGGTCCACACGCTCGCCGCCAGCCCGTACTCGACGCCGTTGGCCATGGCGATGGCCTCGTCGTCGTCGGCCGCCGGTTGGACGGTGACGACGGGACCGAACACCTCCTGCTGCACGATCTCGGCGCGCTGGCCCATGCCGATCACGATCGAGGGCTCGTAGAACCAGCCGGCGCCCGGCCCCGGCCGGCCGCCCGTGACGGCGCGGGCGCCGTCACCGAGGGCCCGCTCCACGAAACCGGCGACCCTGGCCCGCTGCCGCTCGGACACGAGGGGACCGAGCTCGGTGGCCGCGTCGGCGGGGTCGCCGACGTGCAGGGAACCGGCGGCCTCGGCGAGCGCGTCGACCACGTCGTCGTGGACGGCGGCGGCGGCGATCACGCGGGCGGCTGCCGTGCAGTCCTGCCCGGCGTTCACGAAGCCGGCGAGCCGGACGCCGGCCACCACGGCATCGAGGTCGGCGTCGTCGAGCACCACCACGGGGGCCTTTCCGCCGAGCTCGAGATGCACGCGCTTGAGCGAGGCGCTCGCCGCCTCGGCGATCTTCTTGCCCGTAGGCACCGAACCGGTGAGCGACACCATGTCCACGCCGTCATGGCGCACGAGGGCCGCGCCGGTGTCGCCGTCACCGACGACGACGTTCACCACTCCCGGCGGGAAGATGCCCGACGCCAGCTCGGCCAGCTTCAAGGTGGTGAAGGGCGTCAGCTCGCTCGGCTTGAGCACGACGGTGCACCCGGCCGCCAGCGCGGGGCCCAGTTTCCACACCGCCATCATGAGCGGGTAGTTCCAGGGCGCGATGGCGGCCACCACACCGGCCGGGTCGCGGCGGAGCATCGACGTGTAGCCGCGCAGGTACTCGCCGGCGGCACGTCCTTCGAGCAGCCGGGCCCCGCCGGCGAAGAAGCGCAGGTTGTCGACGGCGAAGGCGATCTCCTCG
>DASRBM010000230.1:0-4337 GCA_035653635.1 Acidimicrobiales bacterium
GTCGGCCGATACCTCCAACGAGGAGCGGTCCCCGCCGGGACCGGTGGAGCAGTGGAGGGCCCGATGGCCGGAACTCATCGTCGGGGCGGCGAATCGTCCGAGCACGTGGTCACCGTGTTCACCCTGGCCGACGGCGGTCGCTCCGCCTGGTGCATGTGCGGTGACCGGTTCGACTCGAGCGCGGCCAAGCTGGCCGAGGCGTGGGCCCAGGCGCACGGCACCGAGGTCCACTCCTATCCCTCGACCGGTCACGTCACCGCCGCCTGAGCACCGCTCGTCGGCGGGCCGGCCGGCGCACGGCCCGAAGCGCAGCCCAGACGATCAGGCAGCCGGCAGGCGCGCCGAGTAGATGGAGTAGCCGTCCACGTAGCGGGCCACCGCCGTGGCCAACACCGTGGCCGCCGTCATCGGGATGGCGATGCCGAAGCCGCTGTGGGTCAGCTCCAGCATGAGCGCGAGTGCGGCGAGCGGGGCCTGCAGCGCGGCGCCGAGGACCGCCGCGGCACCCACCAGCGCGAACGCCCCAACCGGTGTGCCGTGCCACAGGTGTGTCCACGCCAGTCCGAGGAACCCGCCGAGCATCGCCCCGGTGCTCATCGTCGGCGTGAAGAGCCCGCCGCTGGCACCGCTGCCGAGACACAGCACCGTGGCGATCGGCTTCAGGGCGAACAGGGCGCCGAGCAGGGCCAGTGACCCGGCGCCGACGAAGACGTCATGCGCCATGTCCTTGCCGTTGCCGAAGAGCTGCGGGTACCAGATGCCGAGCACCCCGACCACGCCGAAGGCGACGAGCGGGGCGGTGAGCGCCCACCCGCCGGTGGGCCGGTGGTGCGACACCCAGCCGATGGCCCGCACGTAGGCGACCGACAGGAGCCCGGCTACGGGGCCGAACAGCAGGGACCACAGCAGCAGGCTCCCGGTGAAGTGGTACTGGGGGATCCCGACGTAGGTCGCGTTCGTCGGCAGGTAGATCCACGCCGTCGCCGTGGCGATGCCCGCACAGGCGAGCGCCGGCAGCATGACGGGCAGGGCGATGCTGCCCATGAGGAGCTCGGCCGTGAACAGCGCGCCCCCGAGCGGCACGTTGTAGACGGCGGCGAGTCCCGACCCCGCCGCGCAGGCCACGAGCAGCCGGCGCTGGGCGGGATCGAGGCGCGTCCAGCCGGCGATGAGACTGGCGCTGGCCCCGCCCATGATCTTCGGGGCGTTCTCGCGGCCGAGGGACGCGCCCATGCCGACGACGAGCTCCGACAGCAACGACGTGCCGAAGCTGCGCCGGAACGACAGCTCGCCCGTGCCCTGCCACACCGAGTCGTCGACATCGGCCGACTCGCCCTTCGTCACATGGCGCAGGACGAACCACAGACCGCCGCCCACCGCGCCGGCCACGAGCAGGGCGACGACCCGGTGCAGAGCGCCCACGTGATCGACCAGGTACTGGAAGCCCACATGCCCGCGGTCGCCGAAGGTGAGGTGCTCGACGAAGAACAGCACCCACATCATGAGGTCGCCGAAGAGGCCGGTGGCCACGCCGGCGAGCACGACCGCCAGCCAGAAGCGGGCCGTGAGGGGGACCGGGTCGTCGGTCGCGTTCGGCTGCTCGGTGGCGCCGCGGCCCGACGGGAGCCGGTAGGCGATGAGGGGCTGGGGCTGGCGCACCCGGGGCCCCCCGCGCCAGGCGAGCGGGCGCAGGCGCCGCGGCTCAGTCGCCATGGGCATCGGCGGCCACTGCCGGGCCGGGGCGTGACAGGGCGTTGACGGCCTGCAGGCTGTGGGCCGAGTACGCGACGAGCCGGCGCGCCGCGTCGTTCGAGAGCCGGTCGCACACCCAGTCCCAGTGGAGCGATACGACGTCGCCGGGGGCCAGGTCGGAGGTGAGCGACGTGCCGTCGATACTCCGGCGCGCCTGCTCCTCTTCTTCGTCGCCGAGAACCAGGCGGCTGCCCACCCACCCGAGGCGCCGGCTGCGGACGGTCACCACGTCGCCCGCCACCTCCGTCACGGTGCCCCAGCGGATCCGGCACCGGTCGAGGACCACGAGGGGCGGCCCCTCCATGCCCGAGCGCAGCAGGCCGATCCACGGGTACACGCCGAAGACGTGCAGGCTGTGATGGGGACCCACGCCCTGGGCCACGAGCGAGCGCACCTGGGCGAAGTCGTCGCCGGCCCGTCGCTCGAAACGCTCGGACAACGACGCCAGCACCATCGAGGCGGGCACGGCGTCGAGGAGGGCGTTGCCCACCCAGTACGCCTCCACCACCCGCGGGTCGAGCGGATCGGCGAGGCCGTTGCAGCCGGCGATGAGTTGCAGATAGGGCCAGGCCCCGTCGAAACGAGCCGAAAGCGTCCGCAGCCCGTTGCCGTCACGGCCGTCGGCGGCCAGTCCGAACAGCAGCTCCGGGTCGCCGGGACCGCAGTAGCCGAGCGCATTGGGGGCGAAGGCGTAGCGGGCGAAGAGCACCGCGCCGCCGGCGGCCGGCGCGCCGTCGCCGCTGACGCCCACAGGGGGAGCAGGGGTCGTGGGGGCGTTCACCCGGTCACCGCCGGCCTCGGCCATCGCCACACCACCGCGGCCACGCCGGCGGCGACGAGCACCAGTCCCACCACCGCGCCCGACAGGTCCTTGCCGTGCACGGCCCCGTCGAGCAGCGTCGTCACGACCACGCTCCCCACGAGCACCGAGGTGACGTCGACGGCCCGGGCGCGGGCCAGGGCCAGCACCCAGGTGGTCACGTACGCGGCCAGCAGGGCGCCGGTGAGCAGCACCCAGCCGATCTGCCCGCGGTCGAGGTGCACGAGCGCGTGCAGTTGTCCCTTGGTGGCGAGATAGACGAGGAGCACCACGACTCCGACACCCATGCGCAACACGGCCAGTGCGGGCGGTGCCGTGCCCGAGCGCAGAAGGCGCTTCATGACGACGGTCTCGACCGACCACAGGACGGTGGCGAGGAGCACGAGAGCCTGGCCATAGCCGGCGACGAGGTGGCCGATCCCGCCCGTGACGGCCACCTGGCCGGCGACGAGCACGACGATGGCCGCCGCGTTCCACGGCGACAACCGCTCACCGAGGAGCGGCAGGGCGAGCACGGCCACCCACACGACGAGGGTGTCGTGGAGGAAGGCGGCCGGCTGGGCCGTGGTGTGGGCCAGGCCGGTGAAGAAGAGCACGAAGGCCACGCCACCCCCGACCACGCCGATGTAGACGGCGGACGCCGCGTCGGCCGCCTTCGCGCGAGCGGTCTTCTGCGCCGCGGGCTCGCTCCGGTGCGCGGAATCGGGTGTGGCGAGCCACGCCGGCCGACGCCCCACCGCGAGCGCAAGGGCGAGGAGGACGACCGCGGCCACGAGGTTCTTCGCCGTCGTGTAGAGCGCCGGCGATCGCACCGCGTGCACGCCGCTCGTGTTCAGGAAGATCGCCACACCGCTCACCACGGCCGTCATGCCGGCGAGCACCAGGCCGGGGAGGCCGGTTCCGAGGAGCCGGGCCGGCCCCGTGACGCCTCGCCGTGTCGTGTGCGGTCCTTTCGTGCCGGTCCCGTTGATGTCGATGGCCTTCATCGGGCCTCCCTTCCGACGGTCGTGTCGGGGACGAGCGAGCGCAGCTCGGCCAGGGCGGCGGCGACGTCGCAGCCGTCGGCCGGCGCCAGGGCGAACCCGCTGTGGACCACGAGCCAGTCACCGGGAGCCGGCGCCGGACCTTCGTAGGCGAGAAGGGACACGGTGTGCGCGTGACCGGTCAGGTCCGTGACCGTGACGCGATCTCCGGCCACGTCCACCACCTCGTGGAGCCGGCTCATGCACACAGGAGAACCGTACCGAAGCCCGGCGTCCTGGGAGCGGCCATGTCCGGTGGCTCAGCCGATCGGCTCGTGCGCGGTCAAGGTGCGGGCCACCGCCGAAAGCAGCACCTCGGGCGCCACCGGCTTGCGGAGGACGGTCACCCCGGAACGCTCGAGGGAGGCCGGACCGTTCTCGTCGAGGGTCTCCCCGGTGGCGATGACGACGGCGGGGCGGGAGCGGGCGTCGCGTCCGGAGCGCTCCAAATGGGCGAGCACGGTCCAGCCGTCGATCACGGGCATGCGCAGGTCGAGCACGACCAGGTCGACGTCCGAGGCGTGGAGGACGGCCAGCGCCTCGGCGCCGTCCCCCGCCTCGGCCACGGTGTAGCCGGCGTGGCGGAGGACCTCGGCCACCGTCTCGCGCGTGCCCTCGTCGTCGTCGGCGACGAGGAGCCGTCGTCCCTCGGGCCGGCGCAGGTACACCGTGATCGTCGTGCCGAGCCCCCGCGTGCTCTGGAGCTCCACGGTGCCGCCGTGGGAGTCGACGATGCGCTGCAC
>DASRBM010000231.1:0-8863 GCA_035653635.1 Acidimicrobiales bacterium
CGCATAGCCCACCGACACGACGATGCCGTGCCCGGCGTCAGCGAGATGCAGACAGCGCTGCTCCTCGCTGTACACGTCGCCGATCACATAGCCGCCTCCGTGGAAGAACACGAGCACACCGGCGGGTTCCGCCGGCCGGTACACCCGGGCCGGCAGCATTCCTGCAGGTCCGGGCACCTCGATGTTCTCGGTGGTGACTCCGTCGCGCACGGGCAGGCGCGCGCCGGCGTGCGCCAGCAACGCCCGTGTATCGCGCATGGCCGCCATCACGGCCGGATCGTCGAAGCGCGCCCGCAACGCTTCGGCAGGCAGGGCGTCGACGACCTTGGCCAGCTCAGGGTCGAGCATCCCCGTATCATCGTCTACGCGGAGGAACGGGCGCCGATCCGGTGGCGTCCGCGCGTGCAGTCCCGGGAGAACCATGTCGACGCGCCGTCTTTCCCATCTGGCCGTGGGCGGCGCCGTCCTCGCCGCTGTCGCCGGCGCCGTCGCCAGTTGGGCGTGGCCGGCGTCGGGGGCGCCCGGGGCGCTGACGGTCGAGCGCGGTCTCGTCTACGACGTGGCCGACGGTGCGCCGCTGCACCTCGACGTCTACCTGCCGGCGCACGACCGGCCCGTGCCCGCCGTCGTCCTCGTCCACGGGGGCGGCTGGGTGAGCGGAGGCCGGGCCAACTACGGCGTCGTCGCCCCCGCCATGGCGCGCGCCGGGCTCGTGGCCGTGAGCGTCGACTACACCCTGGCCCGGGGGGACCGGGCCACGTTCCCGCTCGCGGCCGAAGAGGTGCTCGACGCCGTCGCCTATGTGCGGCACCATGCCGGCGCCTGGGGCGTCGATCCCGGTGCCATCGGCATGATGGGCGACTCGGCCGGCGCCCATCTGGCGCTGCTCGCTGCCGTCGATCCGACGCTCGTCCGGCCGGCCGAGCCGGTGGAGGCCGTCGTCGGTTGGTCGGGCCCCTACGACCTCGTCTCGTGGCGTCCGGACGTCGGCGTGCTGTCGGGCACCGCCGCCATGCTCCGCAACGACATGGCCGCCTTCGTCGGCTGTGGAGGCGGGGTCGACTCGACCCCGTGCGTGGCCGAGGAGATGGCCGCATCCCCCGACCGGGTGGCGCGTCCGGGCGTGCCTCCGGCACTGCTCGTCACCTCCGAGCGCTACGGGCCGTTCTGCGAGATCGTCGATCCCATCCAGACCGACCTCATGGCCAACGCTCTGCGCAGCGTGGGCGGGTCGGTCGACGTGGTCCACACCGGCGTGTGCGGGCATGCGCTGGGCTACACCCGAAGCCAGTTGGCGGGGACGCTCGCGTTCCTGACCCACACCCTGGGCTAGCGGGGGAGGCGGCGCTCGCCGTCTTCGAAGTGCGTAGCCCCCCGGCCTTTTGGGCAATTTCCGGTGGTCCGGTTTCCTCTTGGACTTCGTGTTCTTGGGAGCGTTCCTGCGGGGACGCCGGCGGCATCCCGTGCGCTAGAAGTCCGGGTCCGTCCAGGGTCATCCCCGATGGTGGGGATACGACGCGTGGCCCACGCTGGAGCCTGTGCTCTCGCCGCCCACCGTTCTCCGGGGTCGCTCCGCGCGCCGCACCGGTCCACGTGGCGCTGCTCGCCACGGTGACGGTGTCGCTCGTCTTCGAGCCCGTGCTGGCGCTGCACGTCGTGTTCGGTCTGGCCTTCGTGGCGCTCGTCGTCGTGCACCTCGGACAACGTCGCCGCACGTCGGCCATCCTCGTACGGCGTATCGGACGCAGAGAGCTGTCGGGTCGCGTCGGCCGGTTGGCCCTCGTCGACGGCGTGCTCGCCCTCACCACGGTGGTGATGCTGGCCTCAGGCCTCTGGGACTGGCTCGCGGGCCATCGGAGTCAGGTCCGCTGGCACGCCCTGAGCGGCGTGCTCGCCGCCGTCCTGCTCGTGGTGCACACGGCTCGACGGGCGCGCCGGTTGGCCCGTTCCACCGTGAGCTGAGCCTCGGCCGGACCGGGTCAGGCGGCGACGTCCTCGTTCCCGGCCGTCGCAGCGTCGTCGTCCCACACGCCCATGAGCTTCCACAGGGCCTTGGCCGGGGCGGTCATGAGACCGAGCTCGGCGCAGAGCTTCCTGGGCTTCGCCACCGACTGCACGAGCAGCTGCTTCGATTCGGCACTGCCGAGCGCGGCACGCAGCTCGCGACGGGGGATGCCGAACGCCTTCACCGTCTGTTTGGTGGGGAACACCATGAGCCGTGCCATGGAGCCGAACAGCAGCGGAGCGACGTCGGCGAGGATGCGCCGGCGCACGACGCCGAGCTTCGGCACCGATCGCTTCAGGTACTGGCGGGCGAAGGAGAGGTGACGGGCCTCCTCGGTGACGTGGATGCGCATGATGCGCTCCACGAGCGGGTGCGGGTCGCCGCCGCGTAGCTGGCGCCGCTGCAGGTAGTCGACCGGGTCCTCACCGCCGAGGACGAACAGGAAGAAGAGCTCGGGGAAGACCCGGCTGAACCAGACCACCACGCGCGACAGCACCTTCATGGCGACCGGCATGCCGTCGACGTCGACGCCGGACCGGTTGATGAACTCCTGGAACATCATGGTGTGCTGGGACTCTTCGGCGATCTCGTGGTGGATGTAGCGGAACTCGGGACGGAAGTTCGGCAGCCAGAAGGCGTACTCGAGGAGCCCCCGCTGCAGGATGTTCTCGAACTCCCACCCGATGCGCATGGCCGTGGCCACCCGGTGCAGGCCGAAGCGGGCCTGCATGTCCGGCGACTGGGTGCGGTACCACGCCGTCTGGCCGACGGGATCGAAGTGCCAGCTGGCGAAGCGCGGGTCGGTCGCCACGATGGCGAGCTCGGGGTCGTCCCAGGCGACGTCCTCGTAGGCGTCGAAGTGCTTGTCGACCGACTGACGGCTCAGGCGCTCCACCATGCTGGTGAACACGTCGGTGGTCGCCGACGACTCGGTGGTCGAGACGCGGTCGGTGGTCGAGACGCGGTCGGTGGTGAGCGACATCAGAGGCTCCTTTCACCCGCGGGTGCGGATTCGGAAGAGGTCACGAGACGTGCGGCGCCGGCGGCGACGAGCAGCTCCCGGGCGAGGAGATCGGGTGCCTCGAAGGGGAGCATGTGGCCGGCGTCGGGGACTTCGACGAGCTTGGAGCCGGGGACGGCCCCGGCGATGCGACGCGCCGCGGCGGGCGGGGTGTGGCGGTCGCGCCCACCCACCACCACCGTGACCGGCATGGCCAGCCGGGCCAGGCCCGGCGCCAGGTCCATGGTGGTCATCCCCTGGAGCAACCGGCCCCGCACGGCGCCGTCGGTGGCGGTGAAGGTCTCGGTCACCGCCTGCAGGTGCGCAAGGCACGGCCGCCGCCCGACGAAGCTGCGCACGGTCCACGGTCCGAGCACGGAGCGGCCGAGCATTGCGCCGACCCGGGGATGGGCCACCACGCGGGGCCCGAACCGGCCGCGCGTACCGTGGAGCACGGCGGCCGACGAGGTGGACACGAGCACCGCCGACCCGGCGCGACCGGCGAGCACATCGGGACGGGAACCGGCGAGCGCCTGGATGGTCATGCCGCCCATGGAGTGCCCGGCGACGACGGCGCGGTCGTCCCCGGCCACCCGGTCGAGGACCAGGGCGAGGTCGTCGGCGAGTGTCTCGAGCGCGAGGGGCGCCGAGCCCACGGTGGAGCGGCCGTGCCCCCGGTGGTCGTAGCGCACGACCCGGTGGCCGGCCTGCACCAGGCGACGCGCGACGGGTCCCCACACCCGGCGGTCGCCCGTCCAGCAGTGGGCGAGGACGAAGAGGGCGCCGTCCCGGGGGCCGGCCTCGCTCAGCGCCAGGGCCGCGCCGTCGGGGGTCGTGAGAGTGGACTCCGCCGGCGACAGGTCGGTCAGGTCGTCGAGCGGGGCCCCGGCTGTCGGGTCCTCGGCGGTCGCCCACCGGCGCAGCAGGCGCGGGACGCCCGCGTCGATCGTCCGGATGCCGCCCTTGTCCTTCACATCGCATACCGTACCATTGTGCGATGTAAATGACAACTCCTCATGGTACAGTTGTCGATGTCATGGTCGAGTACCGCATCGACGACCTGGCCCGGCTCGCCGGCACGACCGTCCGCAACGTCCGGGCCTACCAGGACCGGGGCCTGCTGCCGCCGCCCCGACGCGAGGGCCGGGTGGCCTTCTATTCCGAGTCCCATCTGGCCCGGCTCCGGCTCATCGCCCAGCTCCTCGAGCGCGGCTACACGCTGGCCAACATCCACGAACTGGTCGACGCCTGGGAGAGCGGGCAGAACGTCGGCGAGTTGCTCGGCCTCGAGGCCGCCCTGTCGGCGCCGTGGTCGGAGGACACGCCGGTCGTCCTCGACCTGGACGACCTGGCCGCCGCTTTCGGCGGGCAGACAGCCGAGCCGGCCGTCCTGTCCGAGGCCGTGGCCGCTGGGCTCCTCGAGGAGCAGGACGACGGGCGCTACCTGTTGCGCCGTCCCCGGCTGCTCGCCATCGCCGCCGACCTGGTCGGCGCCGGCATCCCCATCGAGGCCGTCCTCGAGCTCGGGCGCCATCTGACCGCCGACCTCGACGTGGTCGCCCGCCGTTTCGTCGACCTCGTGACCGAGCACGTCTTCGATCCCGTCGGCGAGCCCATCCCGGTGGCGGAGGTGCCCCGCCTGGCCGACGTGGTCCGCCGACTGCGTCCGCTCGCCGGCGAGGCGGTCGGCGCCGTGCTGGCCGACGCCATGGAGCGCCACGTGGCCCGCGAGCTGAGCCAGCGCCTGTCGCGCATGGTCGGGGACCGCCAGACAGAAGCGTCCTAACCGGTCGGGACCGAGGTGGAGCGGGGCGCAGCAGCTGATGCGCCCCGGGAGGGGAAGACCGGCGGTCGGTGTGGCGGGCTCGAAACGCCATCCGGTTCCGCCGGCATCCCCACCTCCACGGTGTGCCCATCATCGACCCATTCCATCCACGATGGGGCGCGGGGTACCGTCGGCACACCGTGGGCGCCGCCGATGTCACCGGAGTGGATCTCACCGACCTCGACGTCTTCGTCGACGGATTCCCGCACGACGTCTTCACCGACCTGCGGCGCCGTGCCCCGGTGTGGTGGCACGAGCCGACGACCCACACTCCCGACGGCGTCGGTTTCTGGGTCGTGAGCGGCGCGCCCGAGGTGCTCGCGGCGGTGGCCGACGCCGCCACCTTCTCCTCCGAGCGGGCACCGGGCGCGGCGGGCGGCGGCACCCTCATCCAGGATCTGCCCCACGGCTTCGCCGCCGGCGTGCTGCTCAACATGACCGACGACCCGCGTCATCAGGAGGTGCGGCGAGTGGTCACCCCTTCGGTGGCGCCCCGCGCCCTCGCTGCTCTCGAGCCTGAACTGCGCCGCCGGGCGGCAGCGCTCTTCGACGCCGTCGACGTCGACGGCCGCTGCGACTTCCTGACCGATGTGGCCGTGGAGCTCCCGCTGCAGGCGACCGCGACGCTGCTCGGTGTGCCCCAGGAGGACCGCCACGATCTCATGGCGTGGTCGAACGCCACCCTCGACTACGAGGACCGCGAGCTGGGCGAGTCGTCACCGGCGGCAGAGGCGGCCGCGGCGGCGTCCGCCGACTACGGCTCGCGGCTCGTGGCCCGACGGCGCGCCGAGGGCGGCACCGACATGCTGAGCGTGCTCGCCGCCGCCGAGCTCGGCGACGGCCAGCTGTCGGAGCTCGAGCTGTTCATGTCCTACAGCCTCATGATCGCGGCCGGGAGCGAGACGACGCGCAACGCCATCGCCCTCGGTCTCGAAGCGCTCGTCGTCCACGAGGACCAATGGCGCCGCTTGCAGCGGGAGCCGGCTCTCGTGGAGAGCGCGACCGAGGAGATCCTGCGCTGGACGAGTCCCACGCTCTACAACCGGCGTACGGCCACACGCGACACCGAGCTCGCCGGTGTACCGGTCGCGGCGGGGGACAAGGTCACGCTGTGGTGGGCCTCGGCCAACCGCGACGAGCGCATCTTCGACGATCCCTTCCGCTTCGACGTGGGACGCCGGCCGAATCCGCACCTCGCCTTCGGCTACCGCAGCCACTTCTGCCTCGGCGCCAACCTGGCACGGCTGGAGATCCGCATCGTGCTCGAGGAGCTCCGCGCCCGCTACGACGGCTTCGAGCTCACCGGGCCGGTGGAGCGCTTCCGCACGAACAAGCACGCAGGGGTGAAGCACATGCCCGTCGTGCTGCACCGGCGCCCATGACCAGCTCCGGCCCCGGTTCCGCCCGCCCGCCCGACGACGACGGCCGCTCCATGCTCGAGCGCATGCTGGCCGGGGACCTCTACCTGGCCGACGACCCCGAGATCTCGGCCCGGTCGCGCCGGGCCATGCAGCTGCAGGACGCCTACAACGCGAGCCCCGCCGACGATCCCGACGGGAGGCGCCGTCTGCTCACGGCCCTGCTCGGCGCCCTCGGGGACGACACCATCATCCGGCCGCCCTTCTACTGCGACTTCGGCGCCCACATCTTCGTTGGAGCGCGCGTGTTCGCCAACTTCGGGCTCGTGGCACTCGACGTGGCCACCATCCACATCGGCGACGACGTGCAGATCGGGCCGAACGTGCAACTGCTCACCCCTACCCACCCGCTCGACGCCGATCTTCGCCGGGCGAAATGGGAAGCGGGGGAACCGATCGTCGTCGGCGCCAACGCATGGCTCGGCGGCGGCGTGGTGGTGCTGCCCGGCGTGACCATCGGCGCCGATACGGTGGTCGGGGCCGGGGCGGTGGTGGCGAAGGATCTCCCGCCCCGCGTACTCGCTGTCGGCAATCCGGCGAAGGTGGTGCGAGAGCTGTGACGGCGTACGTGATCTATCTCGGTGAGGTGACCGACCCGGAGGCCTACGAGGCCTACAAGGTGCGCGCCGCCGCCAGCATCGCGGCCGCCGGTGGTCGTTACGTCGTGCGCGGCGGCGAGCCGCTCGTCCTCGAGGGCGAGCCGCCGGCCGGCCGGACCGTCGTGCTCGCCTTCCCCGATCGTGCCAGCGCCGTCGCCTGGTACGAGGGTGAGCAGTACCGGGGCGCCAGAGAGCTGCGACAGGCAGCGGCGGTCGCCCGTATGTACGTGGTCGACGGGTACGAGCCCGACTGACGGGAAGCCCCGGGCAACAGGCGCCCGCAGGTGCAAGGCTCTTGGCGGCGCCGCCGGAGACGACGCCCTCGAACAGCCCGCCGACGGCGGTGGGCGGGAGGGAGCACGATGGCCGGTCTCTACAAGAAGAACGCCGGAGCACCCGACGAGGTCCGGCAGATGAAAGACGGCAAAGGCCGGCTGGAGCTCGTCGATCTGGGGGCCGGGCTGGTGGCGCGGGTCACCTTCGAGCCCGGCTGGCGGTGGTCGGAACACGTCAAGCCGATGGCCGGCACCGACAGCTGCGAGGTCGCCCACGCCGGCTACGTCGTGTCCGGGCGCATGCACATCGTCATGGACGACGGGGAGGCGACCGAAGTGGGGCCCGGTGACTTCATGACGGCGGCGCCGGGTCACGACGCCTGGACGGTCGGCGACGAGCCCTGCGTGGTCGTCGACTGGCAGGGGATGACCGACTACGCGAAGGGCTGATCGCTCGCGGGTCGCGCCGGCGATGCCCGGCGCTAGGGAATGCGGACGTCGTGGACGGCAGCGGCCCGGGCGCGCTCGTCTTCGCCGAGATCGGCGTCGCGTACCGGGGTGACGATGGTCCAGTGGTGGCCCACGGGGCACCGTTGGACCCGCGCCCACCCGAGACGGATCGCCTTCACCGAAGCGCCCGGGATCCACAGCGTGGTGAAGAGGTGGCCCCGGCGGCAACGCACCACCACGTCGCCGCCGATCTTGTAGCCGAGCCGGCGGGCGAGCACGGTCCCTCCGGCGAGGACGAAGGCCACGAGGACCAGACGGCGCGCCCGGGAGGAGGTCACGGCCTCACCATACGGCCCGGCGAGGCGCGGAGGCAGAGGCCATCGACTCGCTAGCGTCGATATCGGGCCCGTGACCGACCGACCAGAATCCCGCCGGTTCCTCGGCTTCGCATGGGGCGAGGAGGTGCGACCGGCGCGCTCCGTCGGCGGACTGCCGCTGCCGGCCGGCCAGTTCGGACCGGTGGACCGGGCCTGGTTCGCCGCTGTCCTCCACCCGCTCCGCAGCTGGCGGCGGGCCCGGCGTCGCCGGCGCCTCGGTCCCTACGACATCGAGGAGTAGGCGGCGAGGAGCCGTTCGAGGACCTCATCCGCCGGCCCGCTTGCGTCGACGGTGCGCACGTCGGTCTCGTCGGCGGCGGGCGCCTCCAAGGTGGCGAACTGGCTCGCCACCATGTCCGGTCCCATGTAGTGGCCGCGGCGGTGCGCCACCCGGTGCTCGGCCTCCTCGGGCGACACCGCCAGGTAGAGGAACGTCACGTGCCCGGCGCCGCGCAGCACGTCGCGGTAGGAGCGGCGGAGCGCGGAGCAGGCGAGGACCACGTCGGTGCGCGCCGACAGCGCGCCGACGAGCTCCGCCAGCCACGGGGCACGGTCCTCGTCGTCGAGGGCGATGCCGGCGGCCATCTTGGCCACGTTGGTCGGGGGGTGGAAGTCGTCACCCTCGAGGAACTCGGCCCCGAGCCGCCCGGCCAGGGCGCGGCCCACCGTGGTCTTGCCCGATCCGGCGACGCCCATGACCACCAGACGCCGGGGAGGCGGCGCCGTCACGAACCGTCGGCTGAGGGCTCGGGTTCGGCCGGCGCGACGTCGGCCACGAACGCGTCGATCAAGCGGTTCACCTCATCGGCGGCGAGCAGCTGGTTGAAGTGCCCCACACCGGCGGTGCGGACGTTGCAGATGCCAGGGCGCAGACCGGCGAGCGCGTCCGCGTCGTTGAGGCCGGGTTCGGCGTG
>DASRBM010000232.1:0-2566 GCA_035653635.1 Acidimicrobiales bacterium
GGTGCGTGGTTCGTGGTGGGGCCGGCCGCCTGGCCGGTGTTCGAGCGCTCCGGCGGCGTGTTCGTGCCCGCCGGGCCGGCCCACTCGCTGCTGCACCTGATCGGCTACTCCTTCGGGCCGGGGGTGCTGCTCGTGCTGTTCGGGGCACTGGCCATGGGCATGGCCGGACGGCGCCCCCGTGTGCCGGCGGTGGCCGGCCAGCGGGCCCCGGCGGTGCGCCGCCACGTCTGGCACCGGCCGGTCACGGCCTGACCGGCATCGGCCGGGCACCCGCCCCTCCCCGCACCGGCGGCCTCCGGGCCGCCGGTGCGGCGCGTCGGGGCCGCCGTGGGTCGCACGGTCGGACGCCACGCCTCTCTGAGAGCGGGCCGTAGGCGCTGTAGTAGACAGCCTGCGCATGTCCCCGCTCGAGGCCCTGGCCATCGCCGGGGTGGGGCTGGTGGCCGGCACCGTCAACACGGTCGTCGGCTCGGGGTCGCTCGTCACCTTCCCGACGCTGCTCGCCTTCGGCTACCCGGCCGTGCTGGCCAACGTCACCAACACGGTGGGCCTCGTCCCCGGCTCGGCGAGCGGGGTCGTGGCCTACCGCAGCGAGCTCTCCGGCCAGGCCAGGCGCCTTCTCGTGCTGGGGATCGCCTCCACCCTCGGTGGCGTGACCGGGGCCGTGCTGCTCCTGGCGCTCCCGCATCACGTCTTCCGGGCCGTCGTGCCCGTCCTGATCCTCGTCGCCTGCGCGCTCGTGGTGGCGCAGCCGGCGCTCGCCCGCCGTCTGGCCGGACGGGAGCACCGTCCGCACGGCGGGGCTGGCTTGTTCGCCACCGTGTACGTGTCGGGTGTCTACGGCGGCTACTTCGGCGCCGCCCAGGGCGTGATCCTCATGGCCCTGCTGGGCGTGTTCCTGGTGGACGACCTGCAGCGGTTGAACGCGGCGAAGAACGTCCTCGCCCTTCTCGTGAACGCCGTCGCCGCGCTGTTCTTCGTGGCCGCCACCCACGTGGCCTGGAGCGCGGCCGGCTTCCTGGCCGTGGGCGCGGTGGTCGGCGGTCAGATCGGCGGTGTGGTGGGCCGCCGCCTGCCGCCGGCCGTGCTGCGGGCGGTCATCGTTGCCGTCGGCGTCACCGCTGCCGTGGTGCTGCTGGCCTGAGCTCCTCGGCGCCGTCGTGCTCGCGTCCGACCGGCTTGTCCGGGTCGCTCGCGCTCGGGGCGAATCCGACCGACACATGCTGCTCGGGCCGGCGGCGCTGCTCGTGGGCGTAGGCCGCGTACAGCTTCTCGTCGGCTTCGGTGAGGGGGGGCTGCGTCAGGCTGCGGGGCCACAACCGCCGTGACTTCACCACGTTGATCTCGGCAACGTAGAGCACGACCTGCGCGGTCAGGTACATCCACCACAACAGCCCGAGCACGATGGCGAAGAGCCCGTAGACGCCCGACATGTGCTTGAGCTCGTGACCGACGAGATAGGTCCCCGCGTTCTGCAGCACGGCCCACCCGATGCCACCGGCGAGGGCGCCGGGCAGGAGCTCGCGCAGTGCGACCTCCTTCGGGGTGAGGATGCGGAAGGCGGCCGTGAACAGCCCGACGTCGACGATCACCGACAGCACCTCGCTGCCGGCGCGGACGATCCCCGACGGGCCGCTGAAGGTGGCAACCCCGGTGAGGGCGGTGCTCACCACGAGGAAGGCGCCCATGGTGACGAGCAGCAGCAGGCTCCTGAGCATCCGGGGCACGAACCCGGGGCGGTCGACCATGGGCACGTTCCACAGCTGCGCCATGGCGTACTGGCCGATCTGAGTGGAGCCGAGCGCGCCCCACAACAGACCGACGATCCCGACGACGAGCGCGAACGGGCTGTTCGTGTGCAGGCCGTGGATGTTCTTCGTCAGGTCGCCGCCGATGATGGGGAACTGGGTCAGGGTCGAGCGCCGGAGGTTGGCGGCGAAGCCGGGATCGTGGCCGGCGATGATGCCGAGCACCGTCACGAACACGAGCAGCAGGGGGAAGAGAGCGAGGAACCCGTAGTAGGTGAGGAGGGCGGCGAGTTGGCCGGCCTGGTCGTCGCCGTACTTCTTCACCACCCCGAAGACGAAGGCCGGCGCCCGGCGCGAGCGCTGCAGGTCGTCGAGTCGCCTCATGGCGTCGGGGATGGGATTCCTCACGGGGCGCCTCCGCTGACGAGCTGGAGCACTCGGGCCGGCAGGGCCTGTACCCGCTCGAGGACGGGGGAGAACAGGTCGCCGTCGCGCTCGATCCGGGCGAGGACGTCGTCGGCCTCGAAGACGAGGGTCCCGCCATCGACGACGGAGGCCACCTCCTCCCAGGTGACCGGCGTCGACACCGTGGGCCGGGGCCGGGCCCGGAGGGAGTAGACGCTCACGGTGGTCTTGGCCCGGTCGTTCTGGCTCCAGTCGATGAGGACCTTCCCCGGACGCGCCGTCTTGGCCATGGTGGTGACGACGAGCTTCGGCCGCTGCTTCTCGAGCAGCAGGCCGATCGAGTGCGAGAGCAGCTTCGTCGTCTCGAAGTCCACCTCGGGCGTGTTGAGGGGCACGTAGACCTGCAGGCCCTT
>DASRBM010000233.1:0-5428 GCA_035653635.1 Acidimicrobiales bacterium
GATGTCGTCGTCGCGCCGCTCGGCCACCTCGTAGTGGTCCGCCGGCGGCGGGAACTCGCTGTAAACGGTGCGCGCCGAGCCGGCCATGGCCTGGCGGGCGTTGCCGCCGACGAGTGCCAGCGCCGGCGTGACCGCCTCGAGCTCGCGTTCGAGCTCGGCGGCGGGACTGTTCGGATTGAGGGGCACGGCCACGGCGCCGGCGGCGAGGATGCCGAGGTAGGCGGCCACGAATTCGACCGACGTCGGCCAGGCCACGGCCACGCGGTCATCGGCGCCGACCCCGGCCTCGCGCAAGGCCACCGTCACGCCGGCGGCGCGGCGCCGGACCTCGCCCCAGGTGGCCCAGCGCTCGCCGTCGTGGAGGGCCCGAGCGTCCTCGGCGTGCGCCGTCACCAGCGCGGCGAGATTCATCGCTCCGTCCACCTGACCGTCACGTCCACCCGACCGTCACCACGTCGCCCACCTCCAGCCCGAGCACGGTAGCGGCGGACCGCTTGTTGCACACAACCGCCAGGCGGCCGTTGGCGTCGGCCAGCACCCCCACTTCGTCGTGGGCGAGCTCGGCGAAGCTGCGCACCCGTCGAGCCGCGTGGCGCCGTCCACCGGCGGTGACGGCGAGGGCGGCGCCCGGGATGAGCCCTGCGGACCCGGCCACCGACGCGTCGACCGCCAGCTGGGCATTGCCGAAGCGGTCGATCCACAGCACCTCGGCCTGCAGCTCGCCCTTCGCCATTTCGGAGAAGGGGTCGGGCAGGCGCACGAGCGACGCGGGATCGACGGGGACGCCGAGCTCGGCGGCGGTCGCGCCGCGCCACAGGGCGGCGGCCGCCGGGGCGAAGACGTCACGGCCGTCGAAGGTGCGGGGCCGGTCGTCGTCTCCGCCACCGGGGGGGAGGACGACGGCGACATCCACCCCACCGAGGATCTCCGCCGCCTCCACGAGCAGCCCGTTGTCGGGCCCGACGAGCGACGACGGTCCCCCGCCGTAGCCGGTGACCTGCAACGCGAGGTTGCGCCGGGCCCCTCCTACGCCGGGATCGACCACGCCGACGACGACGCCGGGACCGAGGTACGGCGCGGCGCGGCCGAGGGCCCGTGCCCCGGCCCGGACGTCGTGGGCCGGGATGGCGTGGGTGAGATCGACGACGGGCGCTCCAGGAGCGAGGCGGAGCACCACCGCGTGGAGGATCCCGACGAACTCGTCGTCGGTGCCGTAGTCGGTGAGGAGGAAGACGGCGCCCGTCCGGGCGCGCGGCGGCACCACCGTCGCCGCCGGTGCCGGCCGGTCAGCCCGCCTGCGTGTAACGCTCGGACAGGTACCGGTTGACGTCGTCCTCGCGCAGGCGGAACGACTTGCCGACTCGGACCGCGGCGAGCTCACCCGCGTTGATCAGTCGGTAGACCGTCATGTTGGAAACCCTCAGCGTCCCAGCCACCTCGCGCACGGTCAGGTAGCGGGCGCTGGTTGGATCGTTCGAAGTCAGTGGAATCACCCCTCTCCGCCTGAGGCGACTGTACGCCACTGTGGTCAAAGTGGAAAAGGGGGGTGACGTGTGCGTTCGTGAAACACCTGGTCACCGGCCTGACCAAATCGGTCCCACCGTCCTGAGGGGCGCGGAATGACCGGACCGGAGGCCGTAGCGTGGGAGCGCCATGCCCAAGCCCAAGCCCGACCCCGACGAGCGATTCAGCCTCCATCCGGAGGAGGGGGAGGACGTGCTCCGGAAGCTCCTCGGCGCCGAGGAGGACGAGGGCAAGTCCGAGGACGACGAGCAAGAAGAGCCCCCCTAGAGCAACACACGCCCCTGGTAGGAGATGTCCATGCTTAGGGCGGGACCAAGCCGTAGGCTCCCCCCGCCAGTGGGCGAGTTGGCATTCGAGCTTGTTTACGACGGCCCATCGTTGGAGGCCGGAGAGATGGACGCCCGGGATTTTGCCCGGGCGGTCCTGAGTGCCTCCGACCTCTTTCAGCAGCTGCACGAAGCGGCGTTCCCAGCTGACCCGAGGATGGCCGTCAACGTCACAGCGCTCGCGCCAGGGTCGTTCCATGTCCTGCTCAAGCTGCTCTTTAGCGATGCTGAGACGGGGCTTACCTCGACACCGGCCATCGCTCTGGCGAACCTCACCGCCCTGGTTCAGGGTCTTGGGGGCTTGCTACGCCGTGCGCGCATCCGTGGACGCGGGGAGCAGTTAGTTGAGGAAAATCGGGACGGGACGATCCATTACCGAACCGCCGACGGTGCCGAATTCCAAATCCCTGCCGCCTTCCTTCGGGCATCCGAGCGAGTCTCGGTCCGCCGCAATGTGACCGAAATAATCCAACCGCTTGATGCCCAGGGGGTTCAGTCCCTCACGATCAAGCAAGAGGACACGGTCATAGAGCGCATCGAGAAAGGGGACGTGGCCGCGATCCGTCAAGGGCAAGCCCCCGAGGTTCCCGCCGTTCCCGACCTGCCCCCTACGGATCGGGAGACGTGGTTGGTGCTGCAAGCCGTGACGTTCAAAGAAGGGAACCAGTGGCGCTTCACCGAAGGTGACGGAGAACATCCATTCGGGGCCAAGATCACCGATCCATCGTTCTTGGCGCAGATTGACGATGGTGAGCCTTTTCGCAAGAACGATCGTTTGCGGGTAATCCTGCGCCAGACCCAGACCACTGAACCCGGCGGGTCGATCAAGACGGACCGGGAAATTATTCGTGTTTTGGACCATGTGCCAACGGGCGTCCAAACGCGGTTCCGCGATGTATAGGTGCCAGGAGCCACTAACGCGTTCGCACTCGCTTGTACGTGAGCCGCCGCCCCTCGCCGCGCTCCACCAACGCCGCCATGCGGTCACCATCGGTCAGGTGCTTGGTCGTGTAGCGGTAGTCGAACTCGGCCAAGTAGCGGGCCAGGTGCTCGCGGCTGACGTGGTGGTGGGTGCCGTCGATGCTCCGCTTCAGTTGGCTGAAGTAGCCCTCGGCCCGGTTCACCGTCACACCCCCACGGGCGTACTCGCGGGCTTCGTGGTCAACCCATTCGTGGGCGATGAACTCCTGGCCGATCCCCCGGTAGCGGAGCGCCGCATCGGTGTAGAGGACGCTGTTCGCCATGTCCACCTGCTCCGCCAGAGCCTTGCGGAGAACGTGGCCGGTGACGTTCGGGACCACCCGGGACCGGACCTCACCGGTGTCGGCGTTGATCAGCGAGAAGACGATCGCCTTCTTCGTCTTGCGGTACTCACCCGAGTACCGCTTGCGGCCCTGCTGGTGCCAGTTCTTCGGGTCCCCACCCACCCAGGTTTCGTCCATCTGGATGGTGCCCCGCATGGCTCCGACCAACGCGTCGTTGCGCATGGCTTCGCGGATGCGGTGCATGAGGAACCAGGCGGAGCGGGCACACAGGCCGTACTTGCGCTCAATCTCCCGAGCGGCGACCCCGTTCTTGGAAGCGCACATCTCGAAGATCACCAGCACCCACGTACGGAGCGGAATCTTCGTTCCGTGCATCATCGTCCCGGTCGTAGCCGTGAACTGACGGCGGCAGGGGCGGCACTGCCAGGCACGGCGCTCGCTCATGGACCCCGAGGACGTGCGACGGCTGACCCCGTTCTTCGGGACGATCAGGTACACGTCCGTCCCCTGGCAGCGGGGACAGGCAGGGCCGTTCGGCCACCGAAGACCCTCCAAGAACTCCCAGGCGTCGGCCTCGGTCTGGAGCTTGTCGGCCAGGGCGGTGACCGTCGTTCGCATGGGGCCATTTTCCGCCGAGGGTGTAACGGTTACAGCGGTGTAATTCCTGGTCAGGCCCAATTTCTAGAGCCCGGCCGGAGGTTTGCGAGCCCCGGCCGGGCGGACGGAGGGTTGCCCGCGGCTTCCAGGACGCGGGTAGATCCGTCCCCTAGATCATTGCGTTATGCAATGGCCAAATGTCAACCGACCTGTCTGGCCACGCCCTCAGACCCGCCGCACTCAGCCGGGATCCGGCCGTTTTGCGAGCGCACACTTCGGCAAAAGGGGTGCGGCCCGGAATTCCTCGTGCCAGGCACGATGTTCCGGCCCCGGCAGGCTCAGCCGGCCTCTTCGGCCATGGCCCGCGAGCGGGCGGCGGCGGCGGACACGCCGGCGGCGAGCGCACCTCGGAGACCCTGCTCCTCCATGGCCCGCACGGCGGCCTCGGTCGTCCCCCCCGGCGAGGTCACCTGGGCCCGCAGCTCCTCGGGCGAACCGTCAGCCTCGGCCAGCATGCGCCCGGCGCCGGCCACGGTCGCCACCGTGAGGGCGAGGGCCATGTCCGGCTCGAGTCCTGCCGCCACGCCGGCGTCGCGCAGCGCCTCGGCGACGAGGAAGACGTAGGCGGGCCCCGAACCGGACACCGCCGTCACCGCATGGATGAGCTCCTCGGGCACCCGCACGACCTGGCCCACCGCGCCGAGCAGTCCCTCGGCCCACTGCAGGTCGTCCTCTCCGGCCGTGTCGCCGCCCGCCAGTGCCGACATGCCTGCGCCGAGCAGGGCCGGCGTGTTCGGCATGGCGCGCAGGGTCACGACGTCGGGCCCGGCCCAGCCCTGCAACCGGGACAGCGGCACCCCCGCCATGATCGAGAGCCAGCGACCGGTGCGCACGCGGCGCAGGGCCGAGGACGCCTCCTCGGCGGCCGACGGCTTCACCGCCAGCAGCGCGCCGTCGGCGTCGACCGGTCCCTCTTCGACCACCACGCCCGGCAGCTCGGCGCGCAGCTGGTCGCGCCGCGCCGCATCGCGTTCGGCGACGACCAGGGCACCCGGTTCCCATCCGGCGCGCAGCAGACCGTGCACGAGCGCCCCGCCCATGCGCCCGCCACCGACGACGACAAGTTTCGCTTGCACGGGTCCGACGCTACCTGCAGACGCGAACGTGGCCCGAGGAACCCTGGGCGGCCGTTGCACTTCCCCGATCAACTCCGCCCGTGCCCCTCGGACCACGTCCGCCGCCGACTCTACTGCGCGCGGCGCGGTGCGCGGCGGGCCGCGTCAGGCCGGTGGGCGTCGCCGGCGGCGGCGGTACTTCCCCGCATAGCCGATCTGCATGGCCGTCGGGAAGTAGGCGTCGACGTACTCGAGTGACGAACCCACGATGCGGTCGAGCTCGTCCTCGGTGACGTCGACGAGCGGCAGTTCGCCGACGAGGTACACGGCGTCCTCCGCGCCGAGCGCGAAACGCATCTGGCGCAACTCCGCGTTACGGCGGAGCAGGTACTCGTAGGTCTCGGTCACGTTGGTCTCGGGTGCGGGCATCATCTGCGCCTCGTGGTGCAGCGTCCGCTGACGCAACGTGAGCCACACGGTGACGAAGTCCTTCTCGTCACCGGCCAGGCGGAGATAGAAGCGGTCGTCGTCGCGATCGACGGCCACGAGCGGGCCGCCTTCGGCCAGCCGAGCCTCGGCCCACCGGGCGATGAGGGCGCGG
>DASRBM010000234.1:0-2643 GCA_035653635.1 Acidimicrobiales bacterium
GCGCAGGTCGTCGATCGGGACGGCGACGGTCCGGTAGGCCTCGATGTCCTCGACCTCGTAGCCCTTCGCCCGTAGCCCGGCCGCGACCGCGTCGCGGGCCCCGGCCGCCCGTGGATAGAGGACGTTCGGCACGGGCGCCACCGCATCGGGCATGGAGGCGACGAGACCTTCCGCCGTCGCCGGCGACGCCACCACGGTGACGGCCAGACCCACTGCTTCGACGGCGGCGGCCGTCGCCGGGCCCACGACGGCGACCTTCAGGGAGGCGAGCCGGCCCGGGACGCCCACAACCTCGAGCGTGCGCGCCACCGCCACGGCCGAGGTGAAGACGACCCACGCGTACCGGGTCGGGTCGGCCACGGCCGCGGCCAGGGCGCCACCGCCGTCGGCGGGTGCCTCGAACCGGACGACCGGCACCTCCACCACCGCGGCGCCGGCGCCGGTCAGCGCGTCGACGAGCGGACGCGCCCGATCGGCCGCCCGGGTGACCACCACCGTGCAGCCCTTCACGGTCGGAGGTCGAGGCCGGCCACCGGCCCGATGACGATGGTGGCGGGGGCGTCCGCCGCGAGCGAGCCGAGCCCGGCCAGGGTCGTGCGGGCCACCCTCTCCCCGTCGGTCGTGCCCCACTCCACGACGAGAACCGGCGTGTCCGGGGAACGGCCCGCGGCCACGAGGCGCTCGGCGATGGCGGCCCGGTTCTCGAGCCCCATGAGCACCACGAGGGTGCCGTCGGCGCGGGCGAGCGCCTCCCAGTCCACGCCACCCGATCTCGGGTCCCCCACCCGGCCCGTCACCACCGTGACCGACGTGGCCAGCCCGCGATGGGTCACCGGCACGCCCGCTCGTGCGGGGACGGCGAAGGCGGCGCTCACCCCGGGGACGACCTCGAAGGGCACGCCCGCCTCCTTGAGGGCAAGCACCTCCTCGCCGCCACGGCCGAAGACGAAGGGGTCACCGCCCTTGAGCCGCACGACGGTGCTCCCGGCCCGCCCATGCTCGACGAGCAGCGCGTTGATCTCGTCCTGATGACGGGGCTGGCCCGGCTGCTTGCCGACGTCGATGCGCTGCGCCGACGCCGGCGCCAGGTCGAGCAGGGCGCGGCCGATGAGCCGGTCGTGCACCACCACCTCGGCGCGGGCGAGAAGCTCCGCGCCGCGTCGGGTGAGCAGGCCCGGGTCGCCGGGCCCGGCGCCCACGAGATAGACGGTCACGCCTCGGCCCGGTCGGGAAGCGGCCAGTCCTCGAGGTCGCGACCTCCGTGGTCGTGGAGGAGGCGGAGGGCGAGCGTGCGGCCGAGCTCCTCAGGGTCCCCGCCCCGGACCGTGTCGCGCAGCACCACGTGGCCGTCGCGGCTCGCCAGCATGCCGGTCACGACCAGCTCGCCGCCGTGGCCGGTCGTGGCGTAGGCCCCGAGGGGCAACGTGCACCCGCCGCCGAGCGTCGCCAGGAACGCCCGTTCGGCCCGCACAGCCCGATGGGCGGCGCTGTCGTCGAGCGCGTCGAGCGCTTCGCGCAGTTCGGCGTCGTCGGTACGGCACTCCACGGCGATGGCGCCTTGCGCGACCTGGGGGCACATCACGTCGGTCTCGAGGATCTGGCTCATCTCGTGCTCGAGGCCGAGCCGCAGGAGCGCCGCCGCCGCCACGACGCCGGCGCCGGTGGCGCGGGCGCGCTCGATCCTCGTCGCCATGTTCCCCCGCAATTCGACGAAGGTGAGATCGGGGCGCAGCCAGGCGAGCTGGGCGCGGCGCCGGACCGATCCCGATGCCACGGTGCCGCCGGGCGGCAGCTCGTCGAGACGCCGTCCGACGAGCGCGTCACGGGGATCCACCCGCTCGGGCACGCAGGCGAGGACGAGCCCGTCGGGGGTGCGCGACGGCAGGTCCTTGGCCGAGTGCACGGCGAGGTCGGCCGCGCCGCCGGCCACCGCCGTCTGCACCTCCTTGACGAAGGCACCCTGGCCGCCGATCCGTTCGACCGGGACGTCGGTGACGCGGTCCCCCGTCGTGCGCACGACGACGAGCTCCACCTCCGGTGCGCCTGCGTCGAGGAGGAGCCTGCGCACCAGTTCCGCCTGATAGCGCGCCAGGGGCGACCCGCGGGTGGCCAGGCGAAGGGCGCGCACGGTCCTCGCGATCAGGCCGTCGCGAGCGGCGTCATCAGAGGTCGAACAGCGACCGGAGCGCCTCGACGAGCCGCTCCCCGCGCGGCGTGCCGGCAGCCTCCTTCAGGGCCACCGTCGGCTCGTGCAGCAGCTTGGCGACGACGTCGCGGACGACCGACTGCACCTCGGCCCACTGGTCCTCGTCGAGCGAGGCCAGACGGTTGCGGTGCCGCCGCAGCTCGGCGTCGCGCAGCTCTTCGACCTTGCTCCGCAGCGCGGAGACGACCGGAGCGGCGCCGCGCGCCCGTCCGTCGGCCCGGAAACGCTCGACCTCCTCGGCCACGATGGCCTGGGCGGAGGCGAGCTCCACCCGCCGGTCGTCGAGGGCCCGCTCGGCCTGACCGCGCAGGTCGTCCATGTCGAAGAGGGCGAGGCCCGCAAGACCCTTCACGGCGTGGTCCACGTTGCGGGGCACGCTCAGGTCGACGACGACGAGCTCCGACCCCGCGGCGGCGCGGTCGGCGGCGGGACCGGCC
>DASRBM010000235.1:0-2358 GCA_035653635.1 Acidimicrobiales bacterium
CGCCAGCACGGCCCTTCGGGCGGCGAAACGTTCCCCATCGGCCGTGCGGACACCCACGGCGCGTCCTCCCCGCACCTCGACCTCCACGACCTCGTGGTTGCACAGCACCGTGCCGCCCTGCGCCACGAGCCGACGGACCAGGGCGGCGGTCAGCTCGCCGGCACCGCCCTCAGGCACCGGGAACCCGACGTCCTGGGCGAGCATCGTCATCAGCCAGCCGTACAGGGCACTCCCCGCCGACTCGGGTGCGAGGTCCGCATGGAGCGCGCTGCCCGCCAGCAGAGCGGCAGGCCCCGGACCAGAGAACCGTTCGGACGCCATCCGGCGCACCGGCATGGCGGCGAGCCGGGCCAGGCGTAGCGCCCCGCCGGTCCGCAGGCGTGCACCCAGTCGCGCCAGGGCACGCACCGGAGGAAAGGGGGTGAAGAGCGCCCCGAGGACTTCGGTGCGGATGCCCTGCCACAGCCGGCACAGATCGAGCCAGGCATCGCCGTCTCCCGCACACCGGTCCTCGAGTGTCTCCGCCGTCCTCGTCGGATCACGGTGGATCACCGCCGCCGACCCGTCGGGCAGCGGATGGCCGAGCACCGCCGGCGCGTGGCGCCACCGCAGTCCATGGCGCTCGAGTTCGAGCTGTTCCATGACGGGGGAGGCGGCGGCGAGCGGGTAGAACGCACTGCACACGTCGAGCGTCCACTGCGGACCGAGATGTCCGGCGCTGGCGACCGCTCCGCCGGGCTCGGGGTTCGTCTCGAGCACGACGACGTGCCATCCGGCGTCGGCGAGCAGGTTGGCGGCGACCAGCCCGTTGGGACCGGCGCCGATGACGACGGCGTCGTGCACCGCGCTGGTCTACCCGGGCGGGTGGACTACTACGAACCGAGGTGCAGGTAGAGCCCGGCGATGGCGGGGGGACCCTCGATCGCGGGATCGCACCAGGCGTCGATCACGTCGACGTACGCGCCGTCGTCGGTGGCGCCCATCACGAGGAAGTCGTCGGGCACGTCCTGGAGCAGCTGCCGCAAGGCGCCGACGGTCAGGACGTCCGGTGCGGCCCACGGGCCGGGCACCGGGTCGGCGGCGAGAGGCGCGGCGGGGTACTCCCGGTGTCGGGCGTCATCGCTGTGGTGCATTCGATCGGCGTTCACGGCGCCTCCCCAGCCAGGCCTGCGGTGCCGCCCGAAGGCGACGGCCTGTCCCTCACGAGACTGAACGGTCTGAGCCCCGGGCCCTCGCGCGCGAGGGGGAAAGCGCTTGCTCACACAAATGCTTGGCTGTGCCAAGGCCTCTGTCCGGCTGGGCGCGCACCCGGTCTGCGGCCAAGCCGGAACCGAGCGGTACGAAGGGCCGAAGGTCCCTGTTGGGAATGCCCCGACATTCCGATGCACCCTCGTCACCTTGTCTGAGCGGAGGGCTCCTCTCACCGTGCGGCACTGATGCGCCGGCGGCGAGGGCCTCGAGGGGTACGCATGACAGAGGCCGGACGGCACGGCCAGAAGACGGCGACGGTCCTGCCGAGCGCGCCCGGCGACGTGCTCGGCGCGGACACGGCCGGCCCGGCGCAGTCGCCCGCCCCGCAGCTCCTCATCCTCCTCGCCGCCCTCGTGCCGGTGGGTGTCGCCATCGGGCTGCTGCACGACATGAGCCCCGTGTCGGGCATCCTCGGCATCGGCGCCGCCGCCGCCGTGGTGCTCGGCATGGTCCGCAACCACCCGTCCCGGCAGGCGCCGTGGGCACTGCTCGCCGCCGGCGTGGGCGTGGTCGCCGCCACCGACCTCACCGGACAGTCCTACGCCTGGGCCTTCCGGCCGCAGACGTCCGTGGGGCCTTCCGCCCTCCTGCCGCTCGCCGCCTATCCGCTGCTCGTCGGTGGGCTGCTCGGACTGGTCCGGGCCCAGGGGCGCACGCGCGACACCGGCACGCTCATCGACTCCGCCGTGGTCACGATGGGGGCCGGCCTGCTCTCCTGGCTGTACCTGGCGGAGCCCTATCTCCGAGGCCACCACGGGTCGCTCCTCGCCGCATGCATCTGGGTCGCTCATCCATTCGGCGACGTCCTGATCCTGTGCATGATGATCCGGCTCGTCTTCTCGGCCCCGGTCCTGCGCGCCTCCACCGTGCTGCTGCTGCTCGGTGGCGCCGCCTTCGTGGCCGCCGACGTCATGACGGCGTGGGCCGACCGCCACGGACATGCGCTGCTCGGCCACCCCTCGGAGGCCGGCCATCTCGTCTTCTCCGTCCTGTGGGCCGCGGCAGCCCTGCACTCCTCCATGCGGGCGCTCACCGAGCCGCGCGCCCTGCGCTACCGCACGCTCAACGGACTGTCGCTCGTGGCGCTCAGCGCGACCTCGTTCGTGG
>DASRBM010000236.1:0-7445 GCA_035653635.1 Acidimicrobiales bacterium
GTGGTCGACGATGATCTGGTTCGACAGGAAGCCGGTCGGGGTGAAATGACCGACCACGACGACCGGCACGTTCGGCTGGAAGAGCTGTGGCGGGTTCCCCACGTTCGTCACCGTGATGCGGTGGTCGGAGCCGGCGGCGACGAAGGTGACGCCGTCGGCGGTGCGCACCACCGTCCCCGGTACGACGAGGCCTTCGAGACGGAACGTCTGCGTCCCGAGCTGGGCCCGGTGCCCGACGGCCTGGTCGACGGTCTCGAAGTAGTCGAGCGAGCCGCCGAGACCCTTCGCCAGCAGGAAGCCGAAGGCGCCGAGGAGGACCAACCCGACGACGACGTAGCGCAACCGCTTGCGCGGCGCAGCCGGCGCGGAGGGCGGCGGCGCGTCGGGCGCGGCGACGTTCGACAGGGCGACGGGACCGCTCACGCGCCCGCCTCGGGCTGCGCCGCCCGCCGGGTGCGCTCGAGCCGGCGCCGGCGCCCGAGGAGCACCACCGCGTAGGCGGCGACGACCGTGAGCCCGACGACGTAGCCGGCGTCGATGTACCTCACGAGCCCGACCTCGCCGGTTCGCGGTTCGACGCCGGTCCCGCCGGCTCGTCGGCAGGCGCGCCCTCGCTCCAGCGCTCGGCCAGCGCCACCTGCAGGGCGGCGTCGCCGGCGCCCTCGGCGAGCACCTCGATGCGGTAGCGCAGGAGCAGCAGCCAGAAGAAGACGAGCGTCATGGCGACGAAGCCGAGCAGCAGGGTCCACGCCATGGCCCCGTGGATGGTGGGCGACAGGTTGGCGTTGAGCACCGTGGCGTTCTGGTGCAGGGTGCGCCACCAGTTCACCGAGAAGTGCACGATCGGCACGTCGACCGCGGCGATCACCGCGGCCAGCGCCGCCCGCCGGGCCCGCACGTCGGGGTCGGACGGCACCCGGCGCAGGGCCAGGTAGCCGAGCTGCAGGACGAGGAGGAGCGCGGTGGCGGTGAGCCGGGCGTCCCATGCCCACCACACGCCCCAGGTGGGCCTTCCCCACAGCGAGCCGGTGAAGAGGGTGAGGGCGGTGAACACCACGCCCACCTCCATGGCCGAGACGGCCAGGCGGTCCCAGAACCGGCTGCGCGTGCGGGGCCACAGCCACAGCACGCTCGACAGGGCGGCGATCCCGAAGGCGAGGTAGAGCGAGATCCAGGCGATGGGCGGATGCAGGTACACCAGGCGCACCAGGTCGCCCTGGGTGCGGTCCGGCGGCGTCACCCATAGTCCGAGCCACACGGTGAAGCCCATGCCGACGATGCCGAGGACGCCGAGCACGCGCAGCGCCCGGGTGAAGCCCCGCCCGGCGGGCGCCGCACCCGCCTCGGAAGTGGACGCATGCGCGGTCACGACGCCTCCTGCAGCGGCCCGAAGATGACCACGCCGAGGGCGAGGTAGACGGCGGCGAACACGAGGAGCAGACGCAGCCACGGGTCGCCGGCCGTGGCGTGGGTGGCGAAGGCGGCCTGCCACACCCGGGTGCCGGCCAGGAGCACCGGGGCCGCCACCGGCAGCAGCAGCAGCGGCAGGAGCGTCTCGCGGACGCGCAGCCCGGAGGACAGCGCCCCGTAGAGCGTGCCCACGGCGGCCAGCCCGGCCGTGCCGACGAGCGACGCCACCACGAGCAGCCCGGCCGAGTGCACGGTCACGCCGTAGAAGAGCAGCACCCCCCCGGTGAGAAACGCCTCCAGGACGACGAGCTCGAGCGCGACGGCCCCGGTCTTGCCGAGGAAGACGCCGGCCGGGTCGAGGCCGGCCGCCCGCAGGCCGTCGCGGGTGCCCTCGGTCGACTCGACGGCGGTGCTGCGTTGCACGGCAAGCACCGCCGCGAACAGCACCGCCACCCAGAAGAGCCCGGGCGCGGCCTGGACCATGGGCCCGCGCTGGGGTCCGAGGGCGAAGGCGAAGAGGACGAGCACGAGCACGGCGAAGGGCGCCACCTGGTTGAGCACCACCCGCGAGCGCAGCTCGATGCGCAGGTCCTTGCCGGCGACGAGGAGCGCGTCACGCCACATGGGCGCCTCCGGGCAGCACGCGCCGGCGCTCGCCCCGGGCACTGTCGACCACACGGCCGCCGGCGAGCGTCACCACCCGGTCGGCGAGCGGGGCGGCCTCGGCGATCTCGTGCGAGGCGAGCACGACGGTGGTGCCGTCGCGTACGGCGTCGTCGAGCAGGGCGACGAGCAGGCTGCGTCCCTCGGCGTCGAGCGCGGCGTGCGGTTCGTCGAGCAACCACAGCCGCGGGGCACGGGCCACGAGCACGGCCAACGCCACCCGCCGGCGCTGTCCGGCCGACAAGCGCCCGGCGCTGCTGCGCCGCAGGCGACCGCCCAGGCCGACGCGCTCGAGGACGTCGTCGACCCTGTCGGCCGCCGCGCCGGCCGCCTTCACCGCGAAGCGGACGTTCTCGGCCACCGTCAGGTCGTCGTAGAGGGCCGGCGCGTGGCCGAGCAGACCCACCAGACGCCGCACCCGGGGCGCGTGGCGCCGCAGGTCGACGCCGAGGACCTCGGCCCGGCCGTCGGTCACCGGCAGCAGCCCGGCGCACGCCCGCAGGACGCTCGTCTTGCCGGCGCCGTTGGCGCCCTGCAGGACCACGACCTCGCCGGCGGCGACGTCGAGGTCGATCCCGGCGAGGGCGGGGAACTGCCCCGTCAGTGCGACGGCGCCACGGAAGGAGACGGCGGAGGCCATGGGCGGGGGCCCATGCTACGGGCGGGAACCCTGCCGGCACCAAGCGGGACCGCCCGGCCGCGCCCGGTCGCGCGACCGCCCGACAGACGCACTCAGCTGACGGTCAGGCGCCCAAGCCCGATGGCCCGCAGCACGTCGGCCACAGCCGTCGACACCCAGTGCAGGTCACCGGTGAGAAGGAGGACCCCGAAGGCCACCAGGGCGGCGCCGGCCACGGCGTCCACCAGCCACAGCCGGCGCCGGACCCGGGCGAGCAGACCCGTCAGGCGGCCGAAGGCGAGGCCCGTCGCCACGAAGGGCACCCCGAGGCCGAGGGAGTAGGCCACGAGCAGCACCAGGCCCGAGACCAGCGTGGCCCGCTCGGCGGCGAGCCCGAGCACGGCACCGAGGACGGGGCCGATGCACGGGGTCCACCCGAAGGCGAAGGCCATGCCCATGACCGGCGGAGCCCAGGGGCCGAGGCGCGAGGGAAGGGGGTGGAAGCGCCGCTCCGACAGGAACAGCCGCGGCGTGCCCACGCCGGCGAGCCACACCCCGAGGACGACGACCACCGCGCCGGCCACCACGTCGAGCACGCGCTGGTGGTGGACGAGGAGCCGGCCAAAACTCGACGCCGCGGCCCCGAGCGCGGTGAAGACGAGGGTGAAGCCGGCGACGAACAGCAGGGTGCCGCTGAGCACGGCCGGGTCGCGCCGACGCCCGTCACCCAGCTCGGCGGCGGACAGGCCCGACACCATCGACACGTAACCGGGGACGAGGGGCAGCACGCACGGGGAGAGGAACGACAGCATCCCGGCGCCGAAGGCCACCAGGATGCCGAGGGGATCGGCGGTGATGGCCCCGGTCATCGTCGGATCCCGCTGCGCCGCGGGTCAGTGACCGGTGCGGCGCACCAGCTCCAGGTCGGCGTCGACCATCATGGCAACGAGCTGCGGGAAGTCGACCGACGGCTTCCATCCGAGCACGTCGCGGGCATGGCCGGCGTCCCCCACGAGGAGGTCCACCTCGGCCGGGCGCAGGAACCGCTCGTCCATCACCACGTGCTCGGCGTAGTCGAGCCCCACATGGGAGAAGGCCAGCTCGCACAGCTCGCGCACCGAATGCGTCTCTCCGGTGGCCACCACGTAGTCGTCGGGCTGGTCCTGCTGGAGCATCAGCCACATGGCGTGCACGTAGTCACCGGCGAACCCCCAGTCGCGCTGCGCGTCGAGGTTGCCGAGCGGGAGCTTGTCGTCGATGCCCTCGACGATGCGGGCCACGCTGTGGGTGACCTTGCGGGTCACGAACTCGAGTCCCCGTCGCGGGCTCTCGTGATTGAAGAGCATGCCGGACGACGCGTGCAGGCCGTAGCTCTCGCGGTAGTTGACGGTGATCCAGTGTCCGTAGACCTTGGCCACGCCGTAGGGGCTGCGCGGGTAGAAGGGCGTGCGCTCGGTCTGTGGGACCTCCTGCACCTTGCCGAACATCTCGGATGACGACGCCTGGTAGAAGCGGATCTCGGGGTCGACGATGCGGATGGCGTCGAGCAGGCGGGTGACACCGAGGGCGGTGGTCTCCCCCGTCAGCACCGGCTGGCCCCACGACGTCTGGACGAAGGACTGGGCCGCCAGGTTGTAGACCTCGGCCGGCCGGTGCTCGCGCAGGATGCCGATGAGCGACACCTCGTCGAGCAGGTCGCCCGCCACCAGGGCGATGCGGTCCTGGATGTGGGCGATGCGCTCGAAGTTCACCGTCGACGACCGGCGCACCATGCCGATGACCTCGTAGCCCTTGTCGAGCAGCAGCTCGGCCAGGTACGAGCCGTCCTGGCCGGTGATGCCGGTGATGAGCGCTCGCTTCGCCATGTCACTCGCTTCCGTGGTGTGTCGTGCCCTCAGCGGCCGGTCCACCGGGGTGGCCGCTTCTCGAGGAAGGCGGTCATGCCTTCTGCCGCGTCCTCGGTCTGGGCCGTGATGGTGAGCATGGCGTGGAGATGGGCCAGAGCGTCGGCCGCGGCCATGTCCCACACAGCGTAGAACGCGTCACGACCCAGCTTCATCACGGCCGGTGACTTGCCGGCCAGGCCGGCGGCCAGCTCGTCGACGGCCCGGTCGAGCTCGTCGTGGGGCACCACCCGGGTGACGAAGCCCAGGCGGTCGGCCTCCTCGGCGTCCACCACCCGGCCCGTGAGCATGAGCTCCAGGGCCTTCTTCGGGGCCATGGAGCGCATGAGGGGGACGGTGATCATGTAGGGCCACAGGCCGACGTTGATCTCGGGCGCCCCGAAGCGGGCATGGTCGGAGGCCACCACCAGGTCACAGGCCAGTGCCAGCCCGAGGCCGCCGGCCATGGCCCAGCCCTGGACCCGGGCGATCGTGGGCTTGCCCATGCTCCACAGGTCGTGGAACAGCGCCGCCAACTCGCCCCTGGCCTCGTGCACGGCCACGAAGCCCTGGTCGCCGTCGGCCATCCCGCCGAGGTCGGCCCCGGCGCAGAAGGCCTTGTCGCCGGCACCGGTGAGCACCACCACCCGGACGTCGTCGTCGTCGGTGAAACGCCGCACGGCGGCCCGCAGCGAGCGGATGACGGTCCACGACATGGCGTTGCGGCGCTCGGGGCGGTTGATGGTCACTCGCCCCACGGCGCCGTCGACCTCGACCAGCACCTCGCCGTCGGTGGGACTGGCGTTCATGGCCGGCGAAGCTACCTTCGCAGTCGTGAGCCGTCCCATCGCCGCAGTCGTGTCGTTCCGCCTCGGCGGCGGCGACGGCGTGTCCGTCGAAGCGGCCAAGTGGGGCTGGGCGCTCGGCGAGCTCGGATTCGGCGTGGTGACCGTGGCCGGCGGGGGCCCCGTCGACCACCTGCTGCCCGGGCTCGCCATCGGGGCGGCCGAGCCGCCCTCGGCCGAGGAACTGCAGGTGGCCTTCGTCGGAGCGGATGTCGTCGTCGTCGAGAACCTGTGCTCGCTCCCCCTCAACCCGGCCGCCGCCACCGTGGTGGCGAGCGTGCTCCGGGGACGGCCGGCCGTGCTCCATCACCACGACCTGCCGTGGCAACGCCCGCATTTCGCCCGGCATCCGCCTCCCCCCGATGACGCCGCGTGGGTGCACGTCACCATCAACGAGCTCTCGCGGCGCGAGCTGGCCCAGTGGGGGATCGAGGCGGCGGTGGTGCGCAACACGTTCGACATCGAGGCCCCCCCGGGCCGGCGCGACCACGCCCGGGCCGCGCTCGAAGTGGCGCCCGACGAGCGGCTCGTACTGCAGCCGACCCGGGCCATCGCCCGGAAGAACGTGCCCGCAGCGGTGGCGCTGGCCGAGGCACTGGGCGCCACCTACTGGCTCCTCGGCCCGGCCGAGGACGGCTACGACGAGGAGCTCGCCGGCGTGCTCGGCGCGGCCCGCACCCGGGTCATCCACGGCCCGGGCTCCGGCGGTCCGCTGCCCATGGCCGACGCCTACGCGGCGTGCGACGTGGTGGCCATGCCCTCCACGTGGGAGGGGTTCGGCAACCCCACCATCGAGTCGGCCGTCCATCGCCGGCCGCTCGCGGTGGCGCCGTATCCGGTGGCGGAGGAGCTGCGCGCCTTCGGCTTCCGCTGGTTCGACGCCGGCGACGGGCCCGGCCTCGACGCCTTCCTCCGCCGACCCGACACCAAGCTCCTCGACCACAACCTGGAGGTCGCCCGTCGGCACTTCTCGCTCCAGCTCCTGCCGGACCGGCTCGCCACCGTCCTGGCGCGTCTTCCCAGGTCAGCCGGGCTCCTACCGGGCGGGCGGTAGGCTCGGACCATGGGGAGAGCGGGGAACGGCCAGGCCGCCAAGCGGCTCCCGGCCGAGTTGCGCCGTCAGCAGCTGCTCGACATCGCCCTGCGCCTGTTCGCGGCGCGCGGCTTCGAGGCCACCACCATGGACGACATCGCCGAGGCGGCCGGCGTGACGAAGCCGCTGCTCTACCAGCACTTCGCCTCCAAGCGGGCGCTGTACCTGGAGCTGCTCGAGGGCGTGGCCCAGTCGATGCTCGAGGCGCTGGGCAAGGCCGTGGCCGCCGCCGACGGTCCCCGCCAGCAGGTGGAGGGTGGCTTCGCCGCCTACTTCCACCTGGTCGCCACCCACGCCGAGGCCTTCTCGCTCCTCTTCGGCAGCGACGTGCCCGGCGACCCGGAACTGTCGCGGGCGGTGCGGCACGTGGAAGACATGCTCGCCGAGGCGGTCGACGTGCTCATCGACGCGGGCTTGTCCGAGGACCACCGCCGGCTGCTGGCCTATGCCGTGGTGGGGATGGCCGAGGGCGCAAGCCGGTACTTCCTCGACGCCCGACCCGAGGGCACGCAGGCGCACGAGGCCGACGCCGACCGCGCCGCCCGCCGCCTGGCCGACCTGGCCTGGGCCGGCCTGCGCACCGTCCACCGGGACTGACCGGACCCTCCTCCGGCCCCAGGCCGCCCGTCGGCCTATGCACCTAGGCCAATTGGGGGGCTGCGTAGCCTGCGGCCGCTAGTCGGCTGGACACGAATCCCGACCTGCACGGTAGGCTTTCGGTCGTGGCCCATCCGGGTCCGAGGAGGTTCGCCATGGCCAGCGCACGCGGGAAGGTGATCGGGTTCCCGAACCCCGTCAACGAGGTGGCCGCCCGTGTGGTCGCCGGCGGTGTCGTGGCGCTCTGCGTCGCCACCTTGGCCTCGCGCCAGGGATGGCTCCTCATCCCCCTCGCCTACGGGTTCTGGGCCGTGTCCTCACCGGTGCCAAGCTTT
>DASRBM010000237.1:0-3283 GCA_035653635.1 Acidimicrobiales bacterium
CGTGTGCTCGCCGCTGTACCACTCCGTGTCGGTGCGCTTCGCCGGCGGCACCTTGCTGCGCGGCGGCACGGTGCTCGTACTGCGCCGGTTCGACGCCGACCTCGCCGCCCGCACCCTGGCGAGTGAGCGCCCGACGACGACGTTCATGGCGCCGACCGCCCTCGGCCGGGTGCTGCGCAGCGACGGAGCGCCGCCACACCTGTCGTCGCTGCGACTGCTCGTCCACGCCGGCTCCGCCTGTCCGCCCGCGCTCAAGGAGGCGGCCATGGCCCGCACCGGGCCCGGGGTCGTGTGGGAGTTCTACGGATCGACCGAGGGCCAGTTCACAGTGTGCCCGCCCGAGCAGTGGCTCGCCCACCCCGGCACCGTGGGCCGGGCCCGTCCCGGCCGGCGCCTGTCGGTCGACGACGACGGCACGGTGTGGTGCGAGGCCCCCTCCTTCGCCCGTTTCGCCTACTGGCGCAACCCGGTCGCCACCGCGGCGGCGTGGCGGGGGGACGCCTTCACCGTGGGCGATCTCGGCCGCCTCGACGAGGAGGGCTTTCTGTATCTCGACGGACGCCGCGAGGACCTCGTCATCTCGGGCGGGGTGAACGTGTACCCGGCCGAGGTCGAGGCGGTCCTGGCCGGCGCTCCCGGCGTGCACGAGGTGGCCGTGTTCGGCGTCGACGACGAGGCCTGGGGCCAGCGCGTGTGCGCGGCGGTGGTCGGCGCGGCGGACGAGGAGATCCTGCGCTCCTTCGCCTCCGAGCACCTCGCTCCCTACAAGCGTCCGAAGTCGTACGTGTTCCCGGCCGAGCTGCCCCGCACGGCCACCGGAAAGATCCTCCGACGCCGCCTGCCGTCGTACCTGGCGGCGCCGGCGCCGGCCGCCGGCGTGTCCGGCGGCGAGGACAGGGGGTAGGTCCCACCATGCCCATCGCCACCGTCAACCCCGCCACCGGTGTGACCGAGCGCGAGTTCACGCCCTACGACGACGGCGAGGTGGACCGCCGGTTGCAGGTGGCGGCCGACACCGCCCGGAGCTGGCGCACGATCTCGTTCGAGGAGCGTGGACGGCTCCTGCGCGGCGCGGCGGAGCTGCTCGAAGGCGAGCTCCCGGCCATCGCCCGGGTGCTCACCACCGAGATGGGCAAGACCTTCGCCGCGGCCAAGGGCGAGGTGGCGAAGTGCGCGTTCGCCATGCGCCACTTCGCCGACCACGCGGCCGACCTCCTCGCCGACGAGCCGGTCGCCACCAAGGCGACCGACAGCCGGGTCGTCTACCAGCCCATCGGTCCGGTGCTCGCGGTCATGCCCTGGAACTTCCCCATGTGGCAGGTGATGCGCTTCGCCGCGCCAGCCGTCATGGCCGGCAACGTCGGCCTGCTCAAGCACTCGTCGAACGTCCCCCAGACGGCGCTGCTCATCGAGGACCTGTTCCGCCGGGCCGGATTCCCCGACGGCGTGTTCCAGACGCTGCTCGTCGGCTCGGACAAGGTGGCCGGGGTCATCGAGGACGACCGTGTGCGGGCGGTGACGCTGACGGGGTCCGACGCGGCGGGGCAGTCGGTGGCCGAGGCGGCCGGCCGCGTGCTCAAGAAGACCGTCCTCGAGCTCGGCGGCAGCGACCCCTTCGTCGTCCTCCCCTCCGCCGATCTCGAGCGGGCCGTGGAGGTCGGGGTGCAGGCGCGGGTGCAGAACAACGGCCAGAGCTGCATCGCGGCGAAGCGCTTCGTCGTCCACGGCGACGTGTACGACGCCTTCGCCGAGCGCTTCGTGGCCGCCATGGAGGCGCTCGTCGTCGGCGACCCCCTCGCGGCGGCGACCGACGTGGGCCCGCTCGCCCTCGAGTCGGGACGGAGCGGTGTGCACGAGCAGGTGGCCGACGCCGTCGAGCGGGGGGCAGCGCTGCTGTGCGGCGGCGAACCGGTCGAGGGGCCGGGCTGGTACTACCCGCCGACGGTGCTGGCGGGGATCGGCCCGGACATGCGCGTCGCGTGCGAGGAGGTGTTCGGGCCCGTCGCCACCTTGTGGCGCGCGGCCGACGCCGACGAGGCGCTCGCCATCGCCAACGACACCGGGTTCGGCCTCGGCGCCAGCGTGTGGACGACCGATGCGTCGGAGCGAGCGCACTTCGTGCGCGGCCTCGAGGCGGGCATGGTCTTCGTCAACGCCATGGTGGCGTCCACCGCCGAGCTCCCCTTCGGTGGGGTGAAGCGTTCGGGGTACGGGCGCGAGCTCTCGGCCCATGGGATCCGCGAGTTCTGCAACGTGAAGACGGTCTGGGTCGACTGAGCGCCGGACCGCAGGCCGCGGCCCGATCAGCCTTCGTGCCCGTTGCCCGACCAGCCCGGCGCCCAGTGGAGCTCGGGTGTCTCGCCGGCCGCCTTGGCCAGCACCTGCAGCGACGTGGCCAGCTGCATGCGGGCGTCGTCGGGGATCGACTTGAGCAGCTCGGCGACCTCTTCGCGGCGCCGGCTCACGACCTTGTCCACCAGCTTGCGTCCGGCTTCGGTGACGGCGAGGTTCACCTCGCGGCGGTCGAGCTCGTCGCGGCTGCGCGTCACCAGCTCCTTGCGCACGAGGCGGTCGCACATGCGCGTCGCCGTGGAGGGACTCACCCCGAGGTTCTGGGCCAGGTCCGCCAGCCGGGTGGGCCCGCCGCTCGCCAGGACCACGAGGGTCCGGTACTGGGGCAGGGTGACGTCGGTGCTGCTGCTGGCGAGCGAGCGCACGGCGATGCCGACCATGGCCCGGCTGGCGAGCAGGATCGACTCGGTGAGCTCTTCGTCTGTTATGGCCACCACTGATGCAGTATGAGGGACACGCTCCGGCCTGGTCATGGGCCCTTCGGCTCTATTCGCACCTGCAATCGTCCGGCAAGCGAAGCGCATTGTGGCGGAGCCGCTGACCGGAGCGCAACCCCCGGTTCCGCCGGTCAGCCAGGCTGGCCAGGACCGGCAGGGTCCCACCCGAGCGCCTCGGAAAGCATCGACCGGGCTTCGGCGACACGGCCCGATGCGACCAGGGCGGGTACGGGCCCGTCCAGGAGGGCCCGCCAGTCCACCTCCTCGGTGCTGCGCCCCTCGGCCCGCAGGCGGGTGCGGGCCTCTCCGAGGAGCTCGGCCAGCGCCCCCACCTGTGCCCCGGCCGCCGCACCAAGGCGGTCGCGCAACCACCCGGCGAGCGCGGGGCTCGCCCCACCCGTCGCCACCGCCACCGACACCGGTCCGTCACGCCACACGGCCGGAAGGGCGAACGAGCAGTGGGCCGGGTCGTCGGCGCTGTTGACCCACACGCC
>DASRBM010000238.1:0-2780 GCA_035653635.1 Acidimicrobiales bacterium
GCTGATCCGCCCGCTCCGGGAATCGCTGGCCGGGGAGAGCATCGGCCGGGTGATGGGCATCGTCAACGGGACCACCAACTTCATCCTGACCACCATGTCGGAGGCGGGCCTGGGCTACGACGAAGTCCTGGCCGAGGCGCAGCGTCTGGGGTACGCCGAGCGCGACCCGACCGCCGACGTGGACGGGCACGACGCCGCGGCCAAGGCGGCCATCCTGGCGTCGCTCGCGTTCCGCTGCGACGTGCGGGCCGAGGACGTGCCCCGCGAGGGCATCTCGGCCGTCACCGAAGTCGACATCGCCTTCGCCGCCCAGCTGGGATACGTCATCAAGCTCCTGGCCGTGGCCGAGCGGACCGGTGGTGACGAGTCCGCACCCGAGATCTCGGTCCGGGTGCACCCGGCCATGCTGCCGCGCACCCATCCGCTCGCCGCGGTGCGCGGCGCCTTCAACGCCGTGTTCGTCGAGGGTGGCAGCGCCGGTGAGCTCATGCTCTACGGGCGCGGCGCCGGGGGGCTGCCGACGGCATCGGCCGTCCTCGGCGACGTCATCGACGCCGCGCACAACCTCGACCGCGGGACTCCGGGCCGGGCCGCCCCGCGCGCCGAGGCCCGCATGCACCCGGCCGACGACCTGCGCTGTGCGTGGTACCTGAACATCGACGTGGTCGACCGTCCCGGCGTGCTCGCTGCGGTCGCCACCGTGTTCGGCGAGCACCGCGTGTCGATCCGCTCCATGGAGCAGTTGGGCATGGGCGACGAAGCCCGCCTCGTGTTCCTGACCCACGTAGCCCGCCAGGGCGACGTCATGGCCACCATCCACGACCTGCGCGCCCTCGACGTGGTGGAGCACATCGGCGGTGTGCTGCGCGTGCTCGGCGACGAGGAGGACCGGTGAGCGGCTGGCCCGGTGTGGTCGAGGCCTACCGGGAGTTCCTGCCGGTCTCCGCGTCCACCCCGGTGGTCACGCTCCTCGAGGGCGACACGCCGCTGCTGCCCGCACCGCGGCTGTCCGAGCGCCTGGGCGCCACCGTGTACCTGAAGTTCGAGGGCATGAACCCGACGGGGTCGTTCAAGGACCGCGGCATGACCCTCGCCATCACGAAGGCCCTCGAGGAGGGTGCGAAGGCCGTGGTGTGCGCGTCGACGGGCAACACCTCTGCTTCGGCGGCCGCCTACGCGGCCCGCGCGGGGCTGACCTGCGCGGTGCTCATCCCCGGTGGCTACATCGCGCTCGGCAAGCTCGCGCAGGCCCTCGTGCACGGGGCCAAGGTGCTGCAGATCCTCGGGAACTTCGACCACGCGCTGAACATCGTTCGCGAGCTCGGCGAGCGCGAGCCGGTCACCGTCGTGAATTCGATCAACCCGTATCGCATCGAGGGCCAGAAGACCGGTGCCTTCGAGATCGTCGACGTGCTCGGTGACGCCCCCGACGTGCACTGCATCCCGGTGGGCAACGCCGGCAACATCACCGCCTACTGGAAGGGCTATCTGCAGTACAAGGAGGCGGGTCGCTCCACCAAGCTGCCCCGCATGTGCGGGTTCCAGGCCGCCGGGGCCGCGCCCATCGTCGCCGGCCACCCCATCGACGAGCCGGACACCATCGCCACCGCCATCCGCATCGGCAACCCGGCATCGTGGTACGGAGCTACCGCGGCGGCGAGCGAGTCCGGGGGTGCCATCGACTCGGTCACCGACCAAGAGATCCTCGCCGCATACCGATTCCTCGCCACCGAGGAGGCGGTGTTCTGCGAGGCGGCCTCGGCCGCCTCGGTGGCCGGTCTGCTCAAGATGGGCGTGCCGAAGGACTCCACCGTCGTCTGCGTCCTCACGGGGCACGGTCTCAAGGACCCCGACCTCGCCATCGGCCAGATCAGCGTCCCCGAGCCGATCGAGGCCGACTTCGACTCGGTCCGACGGGCGCTCGGCCTGTAGCGGCCGCCGGTCCGGCCCTTCCGCCCCGTGCCGGGGCCGGTCCGGGAATGCACCGGTCCCCGGTGGTGTTGTTGCTTTCGGGAGTTGGCGTCCGGTACCATGGTGTCACCGCCGCCCCCCAGCATTCCGGAGCGTCGCGGTCGGCAGCCTTCCGGCGGTCCTCTGAGATGGTCCGCAACGGTGGCGTGGTGGGGGAGTCGGTGGAACCGGTCCAGCGAACCGGCGCTTGTCCCCTCTGTCCCGTGTCCCTTGCCGTCAGGGTGCTCGACCCGACCGGGCGGGACACAACCTAGTGAGGTGGCATTGATGGCTGCAGAGCAACAGCTCGAGCGGTCCGTACTCGAACGCAAGGAACGCGAAGAGCTGCGCGCCATCGCGCAGGCGATGTCGCTCGACACGAACTCTCGCAGCAAGAAGGCCGACATCATCGACCAGATCTTGCGCGCCGCCGGCGTGGACGCCGGGGCCGAGTCCGCGACGAACGGCGACAGCGCCCCGAAGTCGCGCAGTCGCAAGCCGGCTGCCGCCAACGGTGACGACACGGTGACGGCGGATTCGCCCGCCGAGGCGCCGACCAATGGCGTCGCGGCCAACGGATCGGCTACGGCCGATGCGCACGGCGGAACCGAGCAGGCCGAGGCGAGCACCGACGGGGCCGCGTCGACCCCGGCGCCGGCCGTGGAGAGCAGCGTCACCACCGTCGAGCGCCAAGGCGGCAACCAGCAGCGCCAGGGCAACCAACAGCGCCAGGGCGGTGGTGGCGGTGGCGGGGGCAACGAGCCCGGCAACCGTCGCAGCCGGCGCCGGCGGGGCCGTGACCGCGGCCCGGGTGGCGGCGGCGGTGGTGG
>DASRBM010000239.1:0-2969 GCA_035653635.1 Acidimicrobiales bacterium
GGCGATCGCCACGCGCTGCTGCTCGCCGCCCGACAGCCGCGAGGGCAGGTGGTCGACGCGATGGCCGAGCCCCACCTGCTCGAGCAGCGCCCGCGCCCGCTGGCGCCGGTCGCGTCGCGACACCGACATCGGCACCATGGCCAACTCCACGTTGTCGAGGGCCGTCACCGTCGGGATCAGATTGAACTGCTGGAAGACGAAGCCGATGTCGCGGCTGCGCACGGCGGTGAGCTCGGCGTCCGAGGCGGCCCCGAGGATCCGCCCGTCGAAGGCGATGGTGCCGGTCGTCGGCGTGTCGAGCGCCCCGAGCAACTGCAGGAGGGTGCTCTTGCCCGAGCCGCTCGGCCCCTCGATCGACAGGAATTCGCCCGCTGCCACGTCGAGGTCGAGATCGGCGAGGGCGGCCACCTCGGCGGAGCCCCGCAGGTAGCGGCGGCCGACGCCGCGCAGCTCGTAGAGCGTGGTCGCCTCCGTCATGGTCGTCCCCTCGTTCTCGTGCGCGTCGTCGTCACCGGTGCGGTCATCCGAGGTTCCGCAGGGCTTCGACCGGTTCCATGCGCGCCGCCCGCCATCCCCCGACGACACCGGCGAGGAGACCGCCCACCACGGCGAACAGGATCCCCAGTCCGACCATGGCGAGGTCGATGGGGGCCCGCAGCTTCACCGAGGAGGTGGCCGACGCCGTGGTCGCCTGATGGAAGAGGCTGCCCACCGACGAGGCGCCGACGGCGGCCCCCGACGAGGTCGACGTGAGCGTGGGCCCGAGGGCGCCGATGAGCACGCACACGACCACGCCGACGCCGACCCCGGCGGCGGCGCCGATGATGCCGATGCCGACCGTCTCGACCACCACCTGGCGGACGACGCGACCCCGGGACCAGCCGATGGCCCGCAGGGTGCCGATCTCGCGCACGCGCTTGGAGATGCTCGACAGCGTGAGCAGCGCCGCGATCAGGAAGGCGGCGAGGAGGATGATGACGGCCAGCGCCGTGCCCAGGCTGTGCGCCAGCTTGCGGGCGTCGGAGAGGCTCCCCGACACCTGGTTGGCCAGGGACTTGGAGGTGAGCACCTGGGCGCCGGGCAGCGCCTTCTCGATCTCGGCCGTCACCGCGCTCACGTCCGAGGCGTTCTTCACCGCCACCAGCACCTCGTTCACGCGAGACGTGTTCGACGACAGCGACTGCAGCGTCTTCAGGTCGAAGTACAGGTCCGCCGTGTTGCCCGTCAGGGTCGGGTTCACCAGGCCGACGACGGTGAAGTTCCGGCCGTCGATGGGCAGCACCTGGCCCACCTTGACCGACTTGGTGCTGGCGTAGGCCGAGCTCACGAGGACCTCGTCGCCCGAAGCCGGGGTGAACCACGTGCCCGACACGAGCTGCGCCTTCGTGATGAGCCCGGTCCTCGTGCTCGACGGGTCGACACCGGCCACGGTGTAGCTCTGGGTGGCGGTGTTCGTCTGCGGGGGATTGAGCACCTGCTCGATGGTGCGCGCCGGCACCGTCACCGACGCGATGTACTGCTGGTAGCTGGCCGGCAGGCACTCGGTGAAGGCGGGGCCGAACGCGCCGCGGCCGCCCCCGCCGAAGCCCCCGCCCCCTCCGGATGTCGACCCCGAGCCCGGTGTCGTCGACGCGCTGCCCGGCGCGGTCGTGGACGGTGTCGTCGTGGAGGTCGGGGAACCGCCGATGATGCCCTTCTGCTGCAGGCAGGCCTGTACCTGGGCCAGCTGGTCGGCCGTGAGCGGCGGCGGACGCACCGTCTGGGTCACGGTCTGCGAGCCTTCGGTGATCGAGGCGGTGATGGTCGGCACCGTCCCCGACTCGTGCAGGGCCTGCAGGGAGAGGCCGGGCACCGCCGAGGTGACGTTCTTGAGCCCGGCGACGGCCTGCACCGCCGCGTCGGGGAAGGTGATGAGTGTGCCGGGCACGAAGAAGTCGTAGGTGAACTGCGTGCCCGGCGGCCCCAGCTTCGACAGGTCCGTGATCACCGTCGAGTTCGCCTGCAGCAGGGCCTGCTCGTCGCTCGCGTTCAGCTGTGCCAGGGCGGAGGCCGACTGCCCCCGGATGCCGCCACCGAAGAAACCACCGCCACCACCACCGCCAAGCCCGAGTCCGCCGCCCGACGGTGTCGTGGTGGTCGTCGTGCCTCCCGATGACGACGTCGCTCCCACCGTACGGGTGACGATGATGTCGGTGCCGACGGAGGAGAGCGGCGACAGGATCTTCCCCTGCGCCGCGTCGAGCCCGTTCGACACGCCGATGATGCCGATGACGAGTCCCACCCCGGCCGCCAGTCCGAGCGCCGTCAGCACGGTGCGACTCCACCGCCGCACGAGCTCGTTCCAGGCGTAGGACCACGCCACCGTCGACTCCTTCGTCCGCACCCTCTGTGCCGTCGCCACGGGACGTCCCGACGACAGCAGCGGTGGCACATTGTGGCCGCACCGTCGCCCCGGTGGGGCGCGGCCTGACGGCGCGATGCCGCGACAGCCGCGACGCTGTGATGTTGCTGTGGTGTTCCTGTGGCTCTACGGCGCCCGGTAGACCTCGTAGGCCACACCGTTCCCGGTGATACGGCCCCGGGCGAGGAACACGGTCTGCGTGGCCCAGGCGTAGCGCTCGTCACCGGTCTCGATGCGCGGAGTCGACCAGAAGTACTGCTCGCCGAAGCCCGTCTCCCGGCCCCGCTCGAGGACGGCCGCCATCACGGCGTCGTTCATCTCGAGCACCCCGCCGTAGCTCATGTAGAGCAACGCCCCATCGTCGGTGGCGATGTGGATGCGGACGTCGATGCGGGCCCATCCGTCGGCCCCGATGAGGATCCAGTCGCCGCCGCCGCCCACGAGCTCGCCGCGCAGTCGCTCACCCCGCACCGTGCCGCCCGAGGCGGGGGCGACCACCCTGGTGCCGTACGGACCCCCCGGGATGAAGAGCGGATCGGCCAGCTCGCATTCGAAGGTGAATTCGACG
>DASRBM010000240.1:0-4648 GCA_035653635.1 Acidimicrobiales bacterium
AGCCTGCGCCGCACCCGGGTGGGATCGTTCGGTCTCGACGAGGCCCACCTTCTCGAGCAGCTCGTGCCGGCCCACGTGCTCAACCCGGCGCAGGCCCTGCGCGACCTGGCCCAGGTGGAGGTCGACGCGGAGACCGCCCGCACGGTGTCGCACGGCCTCGCCCTCGACAAGGTGGCCGCCGGCGCCACCGGGGACGGGCCGTGGGCCGTCCTCGACCGCTTCGGCCGCCTGCTCGCCGTCTACCAGGCGACGGCCACCGACCGCATGACGGCGGCCGTGGTGCTCGAGAGCACGGGCTGACGCGGCCGGGTCGTCGGAGGGTGGTGGGGGAGGACCGGTAACCTCGCGCCGATGCAGGTCGTGCGCGATCCCGGGCAGATGCGGCGGCCCGCCCGGGGATCGGCCGTCACGATCGGGGCCTACGACGGGGTGCACCTCGGGCACCGCCACGTCCTCGGCATCCTGAGGGAGATGGCCGCCGCCCGCGACGCCGAGAGCGTGGTGGTCACCTTCGACCGTCATCCGGCGGTGGTCGTGCGGCCCGATTCGGCCCCGCCGCAGCTCACCGATCTCGACCAGAAGCTCGAGCTGCTGGCCTCCACCGGCGTGGACACCACGCTCGTCGTCACCTTCGACACGGCCCGGGCCAACGAGACGGCGGAGGACTTCGTCACCGAGGTGCTCGTCGAGGCGCTCGGGGCCAAGGCGGTCGTCGTGGGCCGCGACTTCCACTTCGGCCACGGCCGCAAGGGCAACGTGGCCCTGCTGGCCGAGATGGGGGCCGACCACGGCTTCGACACCGTCGGCATCGCCCTCGAAGCCGACGCCGGGGGCGAACCGGTGTCCTCGACCCGCATCCGCGGCCTCGTGGCGAACGGCGACGTCGCCGGCGCGGCCCGGCTGCTCGGCCGGTGGCACCAGGTGCGCGGCGTGGTGGAGCGGGGCGACGGCCGGGGCGGGACCGAGCTCGGGTTCCCGACGGCCAACGTGGCCCTGCCGCCCGGCCTCGCGCTCCCCGCCGAGGGTGTCTACGCCTGCCTGTACGAGCGTCCCGACGGGACGAGGTGCCGGGCGGCCGTCTCCTTCGGGCGCCGCCCGACCTTCTACGAGGACGCGAGCCCCCTGCTCGAGGCGTATCTCCTCGACTTCGAGGGCGACCTCTACGGCGAGCCGGCCCGGGTGTCGTTCGTGGAGCGCCTGCGGGGCGACGAGCGCTTCGACTCGGTCGAGGCGCTCGTGGCCCAGATGCACGCGGACGTGGCCAGGACCGCCGCGGTGCTCCAGGCCGCAGGAGTCTGAGCAGGGCCTTTCCGGCGCCGGAGCGGCGACGGCTCGGCGCCGCCGGCGTCGGTCCTGCTACAGTGGCACGAAGCCGGGGCGCCGTCCCGGTGGCTCCGGGTTCGGGGCACGGGCCCGAGGCGGCTCCTCGCCTGCAGCCCGCCCGTCCCAGCATCTCTCCGAGGTCGTTTCTTCCACATGCCCGACAAGACCGCGACGATCACCGAGCACCGCCTCCACGAGACCGACACCGGCTCGCCCGAGGTGCAGATCGCCCTCCTCACCGAACGCATCTCGCACCTGACCGAGCACCTGAAGGTCCACAAGGGAGACCATCACACCCGCAGGGGCCTGATGAAGCTCATCGGCCGTCGCCGGCGCCTTCTCGACTACGTGCGGGACAACGACGTGGAGCGGTACCGGGCCATCATCGGCAAGCTCGGCATCCGCCGCTAGGAGCGGTACAGCCCGGCGGCCGGCGGCCGAACCGGGCAGGGCCCGCAGGGAAGGTCCCGACGGGCCGCGGGCGGCCAGGGGTCGTCCGCACAGACGGACCACGGCACCGGCCGGCGGTCAGCTGCCAGTCGCCGATCACCTCGAACCGTCCTGCGGGTCGACGCGAGGTGCTCGACCACTGGGAACTGGCCGGGCGCGCGGGCCGTGGAGAATCGAGGAGATCCATGGCCCAGGCCATCACCGTGTCGGCCCCCGTGAGTGGGACCGACCGCACGCTGTCGTTCGAGACCGGGAAGCTCGCGGGCCAGGCGGACGGCGCCGTGGTCGGCCGCCTCGGCGACACGATGGTGCTCGTCACCGCCACCGCCGCGCGCAGCGTGCGCGAGGGCACCGACTTCTTCCCCCTGACGGTCGACATCGAGGAGCGGATGTACGCCGCGGGCAAGATCCCGGGCTCGTTCTTCCGCCGTGAGGGTCGCGCCACCGACCAGGCCATCCTCACCTGCCGGCTCATCGACCGGCCGCTGCGCCCCTCGTTCCCCGAGGGCTTCCGCAACGAGGTCCACGTGGTCGGGACGATCTTCGGGGCCGACCTCGAGAACCCGCACGACGTCCTCGCCATCAACACGGCGTCGGCCGCGCTCATGGTGTCGGGCATCCCCTTCGACGGGCCCATCGGCGCCGTGCGCATCGCCTGGTCGACCGAGGGCGAGTGGATCCCCCACGCCACCTACCAGGAGGGTGACTCGAGCACCTTCGAGCTCGTGGTGGCGGGCCGGGCCCTGTCCGAGGACGTCGATGCCGAGATCGCCATCATGATGGTGGAGGCGGGCGGTACGGAGAAGTCGTGGGAGTACTACGACGACGGTGCCCCCAAGGTCACCGAGGAGGTGCTGGCCCAGGGGCTCGAGTCGGCGAAGACCTGGATCCGCGAGTCGATCGCGCTGCAGCGGGAGCTCGTGTCGAAGGCGGGCACCAAGCCGACCATCCCCTACCAGCTCTTCACCGACTACGGCGAGGACGTCTACGAGCGGGTCGCCGCCACCGGCACGGACCGGCTCACGAAGGCCAACACCATCGTGCAGAAGGCCGAGCGCAACGCGGCGATCGACGAGGCGACGGCCGACGTCATCGCCGAGCTGGCACCGGACTTCCCCGAGCGCGAGCGCGAGATCAAGGCGGCCGTGCGGTCGCTCACGAAGAAGCTCGTGCGCCGGCGCATCGTGGAGGAGGGCATCCGCATCGACGGCCGCGGCACGAGCGACATCCGGCCTCTCAACGCCGAAGTCGGGCTCATCCCCACCGCCCACGGCTCCGGTCTCTTCGAGCGGGGCGAGACGCAGGTGCTGAACGTGACCACCCTGGGCATGCCGCGCATGAACCAGCTGCTCGACACGATCGGCATCGACGAGTCGAAGCGCTACATGCACCACTACAACTTCCCGCCGTTCTCGACGGGGGAGACCGGCTTCATGCGCGGCCCCAAGCGCCGTGAGATCGGCCACGGCCTTCTGGCCGAGCGGGCCCTGCTGCCGGTGGTGCCGTCGGAGGAGGAATTCCCCTACACGCTGCGCCTCGTGTCGGAGGTGCTGTCGTCGAACGGGTCCACCTCGATGGCGTCGGTGTGCGGGTCGACGCTCTCGCTCATGGACGCCGGTGTGCCCATCAAGGCACCGGTCGCAGGCATCGCCATGGGCCTCGTCTACGACGGGGGCCGCTACGTCACCCTGACCGACATCCTCGGCGCCGAGGACGCCTTCGGGGACATGGACTTCAAGGTGGCGGGCACCGAGGACGCGGTCACGGCGCTGCAGCTCGACACGAAGATCGACGGCCTGCCGGCCGACGTGCTCGCCCAGGCGCTGCACCAGGCCCGCGAGGCCCGGCTCAAGATCCTGCAGGTGATGCGGGGCGCCATCGCCGAGCCGCGGGGCGAGGTCAGCCTGAACGCCCCCAAGATCGTGTCGTTCCACATCCCCGTCGACCGCATCGGCGAGGTCATCGGCCCGAAGGGGAAGGTCATCAACACCCTGCAGGCAGAGACCGGCACCGACATCACGGTGGACGACGACGGCATGTACGGCATCGTCACCATCGGCGCCAAGGACGGTGCCGCGGTGGAGGAGGCGCGCAAGCGCATCTTCCTCATCGTGGAGCCGCCCGAGGCGGAGGTGGGCGCCAACTACAGCGGCAAGGTGGTGAACATCACCAAGTTCGGCGCCTTCGTGAACATCCTCCCCGGACGCGACGGCCTGCTGCACATCTCGAAGATCGGCGGCGGCAAGCGCGTGGAGCGGGTGGAGGACGTCCTGTCGCTCGGCCAGGAGGTCGAGGTGAAGGTGGACGACATCGATCCGCAGGGCAAGGTGTCGCTGTCGCTCGTGGGCGAGCCGCCGGCGCCGACCGGCGGCAACGGCAGCGGGGCCTCGTCCTCGTCCTCGTCGTCGGCCCCGGTCGCGTCCTTCGAGGCCGCCTTCGAGGCCGAGCTGGCCAACGAGCTGGGTGACCTCGGCCCCGGGCCCGAGCGCTCGGCGGACCGCGGGGACCGCGGCGACCGGGACCGGTCCTCGGGCGGCCGCAACCGTCGTCCCCGGCGCCGGTGACGGCCGGCCGGCCGGCGCCCGCGCGCCGACCGGGCCGCGCCGGACGGTCGGCGAGGTGATCCGCACCGCGGTCCTCGACTGCGGGGTCCGGCTCGTCACCGAACAGATGAGCGACGCCCGCTCGGTGACGCTCGGGGTCTGGGTGGGCACCGGCGCGCGCGACGAGGACGACGCGCACGCCGGTGCTTCGCACTTCCTCGAGCACCTGCTGTTCAAGGGGACCCCGACGTGGAGCGCGTCGGCCATCGCGGAGGCGGTCGACGAGGTCGGCGGCGACATGAACGCCTTCACCACCAAGGAGTACACGGCCT
>DASRBM010000241.1:0-8052 GCA_035653635.1 Acidimicrobiales bacterium
CTGGGCGTTGGCCGGCATGTCGCGGGGCGGGGTGTCGGTGCTCCTGCGCGACATGGACCCGGCGCGGGTGGTGCAGCTGGTCGAGACCGAGCACATCACACACGCCTTTCTGGTACCGGCCGTGCTCATGGCCCTGCTGGCCGTGCCCGGCATCGCCGATGCCGACCTGTCGAGCCTCGACACCATCTTCTACGGGGCCTCCCCCATCGCCGAGGACGTGCTCGTGCGGTGTCTGCAGGTCATCGGCTGCAGGTTCGCCCAGGTCTACGGGATGACCGAGACGTCCGGCGCCATCGTCCGCCTCGACGCTGAGGACCACGATCCCGACGGGCCACGGCGGCACCTGCTTCGGGCAGCCGGCAAGGCCCTTCCCGGCGTGGAGCTGCGCATCGTCGACCCCGACACCGGTGGAGACGCTGCGCCCAACGTGGTGGGCGAGGTATGGACCCGCTCCGCCTTCAACATGGTCGGCTACTGGCAGAAACCCGGCGACACGGCGGCCACCATGCCCGGCGACGGCTGGCTGCGCACGGGCGACGCCGGATACCTCGACGAAGAGGGCTACCTGTTCCTCCACGACCGGATCAAGGACATGATCGTGTCGGGTGGCGAGAACATCTACCCGGCCGAAGTCGAGAACGTCCTCTTGGCCCACGCGGTCATCGCCGATGCCGCGGTGATCGGCGTCCCCGACGACAAGTGGGGCGAGACGGTGAAGGCGATCGTCGTGGCAGCGCCCGGTACGACCGTCGACCCGGCTGACGTGATCACTTTCTGCCGCGAGCACCTGGCTCACTACAAGTGCCCCACCTCGGTGGACGTCGTGGAGGCGCTGCCCCGGAACCCGTCGGGCAAGATCCTCAAACGCGAGCTGCGCGAGCCCTACTGGCGGGGGGAGAACCGGCGCATCCACTGAGCGCCGCAGACGCAGGGCGCCGAGCGGCTCAGAAGAGCGAGGGGTCGCTCTCCTCGTCGTCTTCGTCGTCGTCCCATGTCTGGAGCGCTTCGTCTTCGTCGTCCTCGGCCACCGCTTCGTCCTCGAAGATCTCGTCGCCGAGATCGTCGTCGTCGTCCACGACCGGAGCGGCGGCCATTGCCGGCACGGGCCGCTGCGACGGGCTCAACGGCGCCTGCGGTGGATCGGACTGCGGGCGGGCTGCAGCTTCGAGCCTGGGGACGAGCTCCTCCACCTGTGCCCGGGTCGCCCGTATCCGGCGGTCGAGCTCGTCGACGATGGCCGTGGCCCGCTCCAGGCGCTCCACGAGCTGGTCGACGTCCACCTCGCGCTGCTCGAAGAACTCCACGATGGCGTCGAGCTCGCGGCTGGCTGCAGTGAAGGTGAGTTGGTCGACCGGGAGCGGCGCGGCCGATCCGTCGGGGCGGTCGGTCGGCGTCATCAGGTGTCCTCCTGTGGCGGGTTGGCTTCGGTGCCGGTGACGACTGAGCGGGCCGAGCCGTCGGCGAAGCGGGTGACGAGCTGCTGGCCGTCCTGGAGGGCTGCGGCGGTCCGCACCACCTTGCCGTCGGCGTCGAAGGTGATCGTGTACCCGCGCTCGAGCTGGCGTTCGACGTCGTAGGCGGCGAGCAGGCGTCGCCAGGTGAGCGCCCGCTGCTCGGCTCGTTCGAGAGCGGTGACGGCGCCGGGAGCGACGCGCCCGGCTCGGCGCGAGAGTGATTCGGCGGATAGGTCCACCTGCGTCCGGGCCCGGGTGGCGATGGTGGCCGTGCGGGCGACGAGTCGTTCGCCGTGGCGGTGCAGCTGATGCCGGGCTGCGTGGCTGAGTCGATGACGGGCGGCGGCGTCGCGCTCGGTGGCCCGGGCCACGACGTCGCCGGCCCGGCGGGCGATCAGGCGGCCAGCGGCGAGGACCGCCTCCCACCAAGCGGTCACCTGGCGAACGAGCTCCTGCCCGCACTCGGTCGGGGTGACGAAGGAGCGGGCGGCGACGATGTCCGCCACCGACTGGTCCCCTGTGTGGCCGATGCCGGTCCACACGGGACGGGGGTGCCTGGCGATCGCCCTGGCCACCGGTTCGCTGTCGAACGCGACCAGATCGCTCTTGGCGCCACCACCTCGCACGAGGACGGTGACGTCGACGTCGCGCTCGGCCATGGCGTCGAGTGCACCGGCGATAGTGAACGGCGCACGGCTCCCCTGCACCTGTACCGGCAAAAGGGTGACCGAGAACGCGACGGCCGATCCCTGGAGCTGGCCGAGGAAATCGTTGTAGCCCTCGGTGCGCGGGCTCGCCACCAGTCCGATCCGCAGCGGCACCGGCGGCGTCGCCAGCATGGCGTTGCGCCTGAGGAGTCCTTCCTCTTCGAGCGCCTTCAGCAGGGCAGCCCGTTGGGCGGCGAGGCGACCGAGAAGAGCCGAGACGTCGATCTCCGAGGCGATGAAGTTGACCTGCGCCCGCGGGGCGTAGAACTCGACCCGGCCCCGAAGGGTCACGACCATGCCCTGCTGCAGGGTGATCCCTTGGCCGCTGAGGACTGCGCGCAGCGGGCCCCACGTCGTGCGCCAGCAGTTGACCTTCAACACCGGGCGGTCCCTGCCCCGGGGGCCGTCGGGGTCGACGAGGTCGATGTAGCAGTGACCGCTCCGGTGATCCTGGATGGACTGGATCTCACCCCGGACCCAGACCCCGGGTCCACGGGGGAAGGCGTCGGCGATCGCCCGGTTCACCTGGTCGAGGAGGTCGCCGATCGAGAGCGCGTCGATGCGCTCGTCGGGAAACAGCCCCGGCATCCCGGTCTGTCGGCGCGCCACGGGCAAAACCCTACCGACAGGGGTGTTCGATTCGGCGTTGGGCCTGGCAGACTGGATGCGACGGTGAGTCGGCCGGGTGGCCGCGGCTCGGGTCCGCCTCGGCGGGCACCGGGTCGAGGAAGGTCGGGACTCCGCAGGGCAGGGTGCTGGCTAACGGCCAGTCGGGGCGACCCGAAGGAAAGTGCAACAGAGAGCAGACCGCCGATGACCGGCCCTCGGGCCGGCACAGGCAAGGGTGAAACGGTGCGGTAAGAGCGCACCAGCGGCCGGGGTGACTCGGTCGGCTCGGTAAACCCCACCCGGAGCAAGGCCGAACGTGGGACAGGAGTGGCCCGCTCGGCTTCCGAGAGGAAGCCGGTCCCCAGGTAGGCCGCACAGATGGATGGCCACCGGCGCTCTTCGGAGCGTCACAGAATCCCGCCTACAGGCCGGCTCACCGTCACTAGACATTTGACCAAGTCCAAGACCCGGCGATCTGGCCCTCTCGCATCAGTCTTCGGCGTGCGGTTCAGCCCGCGAGGAGACGCTCAAGAGCCTCTCTCGCCAGCTGCGAGACAGTCTTCCCCTCCGCCGCAGCTCGCTTCTCCGCCTTGGCTCGCAGTTCCGCAGCGGCACGGAATGACCCGGGCGCCATCACCATCGACTGGCGATACCGGCCGGTCCTCGGGCTCCTTGGGGCCCTTGCAGGGTGCGCGCCTCCCGGCATTATGAGGGTGATCCACGACGACTGGCTGTGGATTATGGCCTGCAGTTCGGTCGATTCACCTCCTTGACGGCGTCGAGCAGCCCGCTGAAGAGCTCCTCCCGGTCGGCCTGGCCCTTGCGGACGGCGTCGTGGTGCTGGCGTCGGAGGGTCGGGCGGAACTCGACCGTCGTGGCGAAGTGGGCACATCGCTCGCAGACTGACTCGAAGGCGCAGTCGAGCTCGATCGGTCGGGTGCAGTATCCGTTCCCGAGCATGCGGTGATGCTCCCGGCGAAGCCGGCGCATGTTCGGTCCCTCGGCATCGGCCGGCAACTCGGCCTTGCCGTAGAGGGCTTCGACCTTCTCCGACACCGAGAAGTACTCGTCAGCCACGGTGCGGTCGGCGATCTTGGCGTAGGTCATCGTCATGTACATGGAGCGGTGACCGAGCAGCGCGGCGATGGCGTCGAGGCTCATGCCGTTGTTGACCGCCTGGGTGGCGACGGTGTGACGCAGCTGGTGCGGGTGGACGTGGGCGATGCCGGCCTTCTTCGTCACTCGGTTGAGCATGCGGACCACGGCGTGGCGGTTGAGCGGACGGCCGTCGTTGGTGAGCAGCCGGCCTCCCACGCCGCAGTCGGGGTGCTCGGCCCACTCCCCGAGCATGTCCACCAGCTGGGGATGAAGCGGGATGTAGCGGTCGTTGTGGAGCTTCCCCACCGGGATCCGAAGCCAGTGGCCGTCTCCGATCTGCACCATGGCGTCGGTCTCGAGGCCGCACAGCTCCCCGACCCGCATGCCGGTGCGGGCCAGGAGCTCGATGGCCAGGCGCAGAAGCGGCCGAGGTTCGGAGCGAGCGGCGGCCATGAAGCGGACGAAGGTGGCGTCGTCCAAGAACTTGGGCAGCGCCTCGTCGCGCTTGGGGAAGTCGCCGGCAAAGACGAGCGGCCGAAGAGGTGCCTCCTCCCAGTCCCACTCGGTGATGCGCTCGAAGAGCATCCGCAAGGTCGAGAGCCGCCGGCGCACAGTGGCCGAGGCGAGGCCCGGACCCTTTCGCCCGGCGGTGCTCGCCATGTGGGCCTTATAGCGCTCGACGTGGCGACGCTCGAGGTCCGCCACCGTCGCCACTTCGGGGTGGCATTCGGCGAGGAAGGCGAGGAACATGCGCAGGTCCGATCCGATGCTGCGCACGCTGTCGGGGCGCAGAGACAGCGAAATCTGGGCCAGATAGTCGCTGATCGTGAGCGAGAGGGGCCGAAGGTCGGCGGCCGGCACGATGACCGTCACGGCGCCACCGCCAGCGCCTGGGCGTCGATGGCCTCGCTCGCCCGGCGGTATTCGCCGGCCAACCAGTCGTCGGCCAGGTGCAGATAGAGCCGGGTGGTCTCGATCGAGGCATGGCCGGCCTGGGCCTGGACGGCTTCGAGGGCCATGCCCGCTTCCCGGAGCCTCGTGAAGCAGGTGTGGCGCAGCTCGTGACAGCTGCCGTGGCTGAGCCCGGCCCGGTCGCGGGCGAGCTCGAGGATCTCGTCGAGGCCATAGGCCGACAGCGGCTGCCCCCGGCGCTTGCCCTTCAACACCACGAACACGAAGTCGTGGTCGACCTCTGCCGGGCGCTCCTCGGTCAGATAGGCGGCCACGGTGGTGAAGAAGCGAGGTGACATGGGCACGATGCGCTGACGGCCGCCTTTGCCGTCGACGACGAACACCTTGCGCTCGCCGGGCCGCAGGTCGCCTAGGCGCAGCCCGAGCACCTCGCAGCGCCGCAGTCCGCCGAGGACCATGGCCTCGGCCATGGCCCGGTCGCGTCTGGTGCGAAGAGCGGCGATGAGGCGGTCGACCTCCGACGGCTCCAAGATCCTCGGCAGAAGGACCGGGCGGCGGATGAGCGGTGTCGCCCGCCCGCCGTTGCGCCGGGCCCGGCGGTTGATGAGCCCGCGTGGCACCGGTGAGCCGTTCACTCCGGCGTCGCCGCGCACGACCAGATAGGCGAACAGTCCGGAGATCGACGACAGTCGCCGGGCGACAGTTCGCGACGAGAGTCCTGAGCTGCCGTCGGAGATGCGCACCACCTTGGTCTGGGTTCGAGGTGCCCGCTGGGCCGCAATGAAGTTCACGACGTCGCGGCCCGTGACCGCCGACGGCTCCTTCTGGACCCAGCAGAAGAACACCTTCAGGTCGAAGGCGGCCGCCAGCACGGAATTCGGCCGGGCTCTGCCGGCCAGGAACGTCAGGTAGTCGTCGAGCAGGTCGTGGCCGACCCTGACCAGCAGCTCCCCGGAGGGGGTCCGGGACTGCTCGACGGAGAGCTCGAGGGGCATGGGGGGTGATCTCCTTCCGTCGGGAAGGCCCCACCATGACGGCAGGGTCATCCCGCCTGGTGGATCACCCACATATCAAGCAATCCCGATTGGTCAGGCTTGGCCGGGTCGCCGGCTCTGGGCAATGCCCTCACCCACGAGACTTGTGACGATATGCGCTCCTCTGCGGGTTTCCTGGACCACGATTGACTGCATGGGCAAGAGGGTGATTGACGTTGATGACCATCAGGTCGTCGTGCGGCCCTACGGAATGTCGCTGTTAGGCCTTAGGTGGCTGCCCTTCGGCACCACGCTGCCGCTCCCGTGGATGCACCCGGCGAGATGTGGTCTGCCGGCCGCTACCGGACCGGCTGAAGGGCCGGCACGGCCGAGCCGAGGGCGATCCGGTCGGCGTGCTCGAGCACGTCGTCTTCATCGGGCGCTCCGACCGACGGCGGTTGGGCCGGCAGGAAGGCGAGGGCGATGAGGGCGCCCAGCACGGCCACGCCACCTGCCACCAGGCACCCCACACTGATGCCGTGGAGGAAGGCGTTGAAGGCGGCGTTGTGGACCGCGGTGCCGGCGCTCCCCAGCCCGGCTGTGGACAGACGGTTGGACACGGCGATGGCGGCGCCCACCGACTGGTGTGCGATGGCCGACAGACCCGACGGGAAGTGGGCCGGCAGTCCGGCGCTGAGTTTCGACCCGTACAGCGAGGCGTACACGCTGCCGATGATGGCGACGCCCAGGGTGCCGCCGAGGAGGCGGGTGGAGTCGTTGACGGCCGAGCCCACGCCGGCCTTGTGGATCGACACCGCCCCCATGATCGACTCGGTCGCCGGCGCGGAGGTGAAGCCCATGCCCAGGCCGTAGAGCACCATCTGCGCCGCGATCACCGGATAGCTCGTGTGGGCGGTGATGACGGTGGCCACCCAGACGTAGAAGGCGGTGATGGCCAGAAGTCCGACGGTGACCACGAGCTTGGTCCCCGCTCGAACCGCCAGGCGCGTCCCGACCACGGAGCTCACCGCCACCGAGACCGCCACCGGCAGGAGATGGACTCCGGTGGAGAGCGGGCTGTAGTTCTGCAGGAACTGGAAGTACTGGGTCATGAGGAAGATGAAGCCGAAGAGCGTGAAGAAGGCGATGGTCACCGACCCGCTCGCGGCGGTGAACCGCATGTTTCGGAAGAGGCGGACGTCGAGCATGGGTGCCGGCACCCGGCGTTCCCACCCGATGAAACCGGCGAACAGCGCGGCGGCCACGACGAACCCGGCCACACTGCGCGCCGAGGACCAGCCCACGTCCGGCGCTTCGATGATGGTGAACACGACGACCGCCATGGCGGCGGTGGACAGGACGAAGCCGGGCAGGTCGATGCGCACCGCCGCCGGGTCCTTGGAGCTCGGGACGGTCAGCGCGACCAGCACGGCGGCCACGGCGGCCACCGGGGCCATGAAGACGAAGATGCTCGCCCACGAGAAATGCTCGAGGAGGAACCCGCCCACGATGGGGCCGATGGCGATGGCCACGCCGGCACTGGCGCCCCACAATCCGATGGACAGGGCACGCTCCCGGCGCCCCGTGAAGACGTTGGAGATGATGGACAGCGTCGCCGGGAAGATCATGGCGGCACCCAGGCCCATCACCGCCCGGGTGGCGATGAGGGCAGAGGCCGTGGTGGTGAACGCACCTGCCAGGCTGGCCGACCCGAACACGGCCAGGCCCCCGAGCAGCATCCCCTTGCGGCCGAACCGGTCCGACAGGCTGCCGAAGGTGAGGAGCAGGGCGGCGAAGACCAGGTTGTAGGCGTCCACCACCCATTGGAGTTGGGTGGTCGTCGCATGGAGCTCCCGCACCAAGCTGGGCAGCGCCACGTTGACGATGGTCGTGTCCAGGTTGATGGCGAAGGAAGCCAGGAGGAGCGAAGTGAGGATGAGGGCCTTCGAGCGCATGGCAGCGTTCTAACCCGGGGTGCTTTAGAAAGTCAAGTGAAAACTCTTGAAAATCAAGGCACAGGGCCGGTAGGCTCGTGGTGTGCGCTCCTACAACCAGTACTGCGCCGTGGCCAAGGCCCTCGACGTCGTGGGCGACCGTTGGACGCTGCTCATCATCCGGGAACTGATGCTCCGGGGCGGCTGCCGGTACACGGATCTGCAGCACGGGCTGCCGGGGATCGCCACCAACCTGCTCGGCACCCGCCTCAAGGAGCTCGAGGAGAACGGACTCATACGCAGGGAGTCGGCACCCGCCCCGGTCGCCACCACGCTGTACCACCTGACCGACAGCGGCCGGGAG
>DASRBM010000242.1:0-2293 GCA_035653635.1 Acidimicrobiales bacterium
GTCCCGGCGCGGTCGTGGAGCCGGGCACGGTGGTGCCGCCGTTCGCCCGTCTCGGCGCCGATTTCGGCACCGGCTGAGCCGGGGCTGACGCCGGTCCCGGGGGAGTAGCGTCTGCGCCATGGAGCTCGTCCCCCGCCGCCGACTCGAGTTGGTCTCCGGCCGCTCGCACCCGCAGCTGGCCGAGGAGATCGCCGCCCATCTCGGTGTCCGGCTCGGCGAGGCCAACCTGCGCGAGTTCGCCAACGGGGAGATCCACTGCCGCTACGACGGCTCGCTGCGCGGCAGCGACATCTTCATCGTGCAGACCCACAGCGGTCCGGTGAACGACTCGCTCATGGAGCAGCTGATCATGATCGACGCCGCCAAGCGGGCGTCGGCCAAGCGCATCACCGCCGTGTGCCCCTACTACGGCTACTCCCGCCAGGACCGCAAGGCGACCGGGCGCGAGCCGATCACGGCGAAGCTCGTGGCCGACATGCTGCAGGTGGCGGGGGCCGACCGGGTGGTGAGCGTCGACCTCCACTCGGGACAGATCCAGGGTTTCTTCGACGTGCCCTTCGACCACCTGACGGCCATGCCGGTGCTCGTGGAGGAGCTGGCGCGCCACGGCACCAGCGACCTCGTCGTGGTCGCCCCCGACGCGGGGCGGGTGAAGGTGGCCGAGCGCTTCAGCCAGCACCTGAACGCGGATCTCGCCTTCGTGCACAAGCGCCGTCCCCGGGGGACGGCCAACCAGGTGGAAGCCCTCGACGTGGTGGGCGAGGTCGAGGGCCGGCGCTGCGTGCTCATCGACGACATGATCGACACCGCCGGCACCATCTGCGCCGCGGCCGAGCTGCTCGTGGAGCGTGGCGCGGCGGAGACCTGGGCCATGGCCACCCACGGCGTGCTGTCCGACCCGGCCCTCGAGCGCCTGGAGAAGTCCCCCCTCGCCCGGGTGGTCATCACCAACACGCTGCCCATCGCCGAGGACCGCCGGATCGACAAGCTCGAGGTGCTGTCGGTGGCCCGCCTCATCGCCGACGCCATCGACGCCGTGTTCGAGGACACCTCGGTGTCGGAGATCTTCGGGGGCGACAACCTGGCCTGAGGGCCGGTTTCAGGGGCCTCGCCGGCTTCCCCTATGCTGGGACGTCCGCTGTGGCGGGCCCGGCGCGGGCTCGCCCGGCCAGCACCACCCACCGAGGAGCCCTTCCATGGCCGACATCACTCTCGTCGCCGAGTCCGGCCGCAGCACCGGCAGCCGCCCGGCGCGCCGGCTGCGCCACGCCGGCCGCATCCCCGCCGTCGTCTACGGCACCGGTCACGACCCCCTGTCGGTGACCGTCGGCGCCCGTGACCTGCGGGCCGCGCTCAGCACCGACGCCGGGCTCAACGCCGTGCTGACCCTCCAGATCGACGGGTCCAGCTACCCCACCATGGCCCGTGAGCTGCAGCGTCACCCCGTGCGCGGGACCCTGCTGCACGTCGACTTCCAGGTCGTCGACCTGAACGTGGAGACCCACGCGGACGTCCCCGTCCAGCTCACCGGCGACGCGGTGGAGCTGCACCGGGCCGACGGCGTCGTCGACCAGACCGTGTTCTCCATCACCGTGCGGGCCCGTCCCGCCGACATCCCGTCCCACCTCGAGCTCGACGTCAGCGCGCTCGAGGTCGGCGGCTCGCTGCGCGTCTCCGACATCGCCCTGCCCGCCGGCGTCGCCACCGACGTCGACCCTGAGACGATCGTGGTCACGGGCCAGGCCTCGCGGGTGGCCGCTGCCGCCGAAGAGGTCGCCGAGGCCGCCGGTGCGGAGGGCGCCGAGGCGGCAGCGACCGAGGGCGCGGCCGAGCCGGCTCCGGAAGGCTGATCCTGCGCCGACTGCTCGGCGCTCCCCGCCGGGGCGCGAGCGCCGATCTGCTCGTCGTCGGCCTGGGCAATCCGGGCGCCGAGTTCGAGGGCACCCGGCACAACCTGGGGGCCGACGCGGTGACCCTCGTCGGCCGGCGTCACGGTGCCGCCCTGCGGGCCGAGCGCCAGACCCATGCCCGGGTGGCGCAGGTGCGCCTCGGTGACGCTGCCGTCGTGCTCGCCGTTCCCCAGACCTACATGAACGAGTCGGGCCGGGCCGTCGCCGCCCTCGTCCGGCGCTTCGGCCCCATCCCCGTCGACCGCGTCGTCGTCGTCCACGACGAGCTCGACCTGCCCGTCGGGCGGGTCAAGGTGAAGGTGGGCGGGGGCACGGCAGGGCACAATGGGCTCAAGTCGGTGCACGCCCACCTGCACGACGACGGCTACGTGCGGGTGCGCATC
>DASRBM010000243.1:0-3506 GCA_035653635.1 Acidimicrobiales bacterium
CGCACGATCGAGGTGCTCGACCAGCGCGGCGTGGCCGATCGCTTCCTGGCCGAGGGACAGGCCATGCAGGTCCAGGGCTTCGCGACGATCCCGCTCGACATCAGCGACTTCCCGACGCGGCACAACTACGGGCTCGCGCTCTGGCAGCGCGACTTCGAGCGGATCCTGGCCGGCTGGACCGATGAGCTCGGCGTGCCCGTCGCCCGCAGCACCGAGGTGACCGGATTCGAGCAGGACGACGAGGGCGTCGGGGTAGAGCTGGCCGACGGCCGCACACTTCGGACTCGCTTCCTCGTCGGGTGCGACGGCGGCCGCAGCGTCGTGCGCAAGGCGGCCGGCATCGGGTTCCCGGGTTGGGACCCGTCGGTCAGGTCCCTCATCGCCGAGGTCCAGGTGGCGCAAGAGCCGGTGCTCGGCATCCAGCGCGACAGCGCCGGTACCCACGGGATCGGGCGGCTGCCGGACGGGCACGTCCGGGTGGTCGTACGCGAGCACGACGCTCTCGCCGCCGGTGAACCGACGCTCGACGACCTCCGCCGTGCGCTCGTCGCCGTGTGGGGAACCGACTTCGGGGTGCACAGCCCGAGGTGGATCTCGCGTTTCACCGACATGACACGCCAGGCGGAGCACTACCGCAAGGGGCGGGTGCTGCTCGCCGGCGACGCCGCCCACGTGCACTACCCGGTCGGCGGCCAGGGTCTCAACATCGGCGTGCAGGACGCGGTGAATCTCGGTTGGAAGCTGGGTCAGGTGGTAAACGGCGTGTCACCCGACGGCCTCCTCGACACGTACCACGCCGAGCGGCATCCGGTCGCGGCCAGGGTGCTGCAGAACACCATGGCCCAGACCGCCCTCAGCCGGGGCGACGACCGCATGGACGCGCTGCGCGAGAGCGTGACCGAGCTCCTCGCCATGGACGAGCCGCGCAAGCGCTTCGGCGCCATGATCTCCGGGCTCGACGTCCACTACGACCTCGGCGACGGCCACCCCCTCGTCGGCCGGCGCATGCCCGACCTCGACCTCCACACCGCCGACGGCCCGACGCGGGTTTTCGAGCTGCTGCACGACGCACGTCCGCTGCTCCTCGACTTCGGCCGCTCCCGCGCACCCGCCGACGCGTCGTGGCCGGCGCAGGTCGACTACGTGGCCGCCCGCGACGGCGGCACCTGGGAGTTGCCCGTCGTGGGCGCGGTCGCGGCCCCTGCGGCCGTGGTCATCAGGCCCGACGGCCACGTGGCCTGGGCGGGAGACCTCGCCGATCCCGACCTGCCGCCGACGCTCGCCCGGTGGTTCGGGCCCGCGCCGGCGAGCGCTGACTAGCCTCAGAAGCCGTGGCCAGCCCGAGGATTCCCGGTGGGGCGGTGCACAAGCTGCCGGCCGACCTGCGCCAGGCGCTCGTCGCCAGTCCTGACGCGCTCCACGCCTGGCACGACATCACGCCCCTCGCCCGCAACGAATTCATCTGCTGGGTCGAGGACGCCAAACAGGAAGTCACCCGTCAGCGACGCATCCGCCGGACGCGCGAGGAGCTCGAGGAAGGACAGCGCCGGCCCTGCTGCTGGCCGGGCTGCGCGCACCGCGAGCGCAACGGCCGGTAGCGGTCCTCAGGCGGCTCCGACCTTGGCCGTGAGCTCGGCCAGGCGGTTGGCGTAGCCCCACTCGTTGTCGTACCAGCCGAGCACCTTCACCACCGGCCCGCGCGCCAGCGTCATCGCCGCGTCGAAGACACACGATGCTTCGGACCCGATGATGTCGGTGGAGACGAGCGGTTCCTCGGAGAACTCGAGCCGGCCCCGGAGCGGGCCGTCGGCGGCCGCAGCCCGGTAGGCGTCGCGCACCTCGTCCGCCGAGGGACTCGACCGCAACGTGGCCACCAGGTCGGTGACCGACCCGTCGACCACCGGCACCCGCAGGGCGATCCCGTCGAGCTTGCCGGCCAGCGCCGGCAGCACGAGCCCGAGCGCCCGAGCGGCTCCGGTGGTGGTGGGCACGATGTTGATCGCCGCCGCCCGGGCCCGCCGGGCGTCCTTGTGGACCGAGTCCACCAGGCGCTGGTCGCCGGTGTAGGCGTGGACCGTGGTCATGAAGCCCTGCTCCACACCGAAGGCGTCCTCCAGCACCTTGGCCAGGGGTGCGAGGCAGTTCGTGGTGCACGACGCGTTCGACACGACGAGGTGGCGGGCCGGGTCGAAGGTGTCGTCGTTCACGCCCATCACGAAGGTGCCGTCGGCCCCTTCGCACGGGGCGGAGACGACGACGCGCGGCGCACCGGCGTCGAGATGGCCGGCCGCCTTGTCGCGCTTGGTGAACCGGCCCGTCGCCTCGACCACCACGTCGACACCGAGCTCGGTCCACGGGAGCGCCTTCACCTCCGGTTCGGCCAGCACCTTGATCCGCCGCCCGTCGACCACGAGCACGTCCCCCACCACCGATACCGGAGCGTCGAAGCGGCCGTAGACGGAGTCCTTGGCCAGAAGACGCCCGAGTGCCTCGGGCGCGGCCAGATCGTTGACCGCCACGATCTCGAGCCCGAACTCGGGGCGACGGGCGATGCGCGCGAGCGCCCTGCCCATGCGGCCGAAACCGTTCACTGCCACGCGGACCGTCATGACTGCACCTCCACCCGGCGTCGCCCGGTCGGCGAGCGCGCCTCGGACCCGTCCAGCGTCGCCCCGGTCACCGCCGAGCAGTAGGGCCGATGGGCCCCGGCGCTCGTGCTCAGGCGTCCTCGGGCCAGAGCTCCTCGAGCTCCTTGCCCTTCGTCTCGGGCAGGAGCCAGAAGAGCCCGGCGGTGACCACGACCGGGAGGAACGTCACGAGCCCGCCGGTGGCGAAGCGGTTCCCCACGTCGGCGACCGATCCGAACAGCAGCAGGCAGATCACGGCTCCGAAGACCGAGGCGGCCACGTTCCAGCCGGCGACCGAGGCCCGCACCGACGTCGGGAACAGCTCGTTCGAGAACGCGCCGGCCGCCGGCGCGAAGCAGCCCCCCAGGAACACCGCGATCTCGTATCCGCCGTAGAACGCGGCCCGGCTGCCGCTGTAGGTGACGAGGGCGGCCAGGGCGATGCCGGCCATGGACAGCGAACCGGCCAGACGCCGGCCGGCGTGATCGGCGAGCCAGCGCCCGAGCAGCAGCCCGACGAGCCCGATCGGCGCCGCCACCACGACCATGACGGCGGTGGCGGCGCCGGACTGCCTGAGCACGTTCTGGCCGTAGACGAAGGCGAAGCTGTTGGCCGGTCCCGATACCACCGACACGAAGAACGCCAGGGCGGCCACGACGAGGAGGTTGCGGCGGAAGCGTCGGCCCACGGCGCCGAAGACGGGCATGGCGTGCTCGGCCCGGGCGGCCGCGATCGAGAAGCGATCGGGCTCGACGAGACCGTGGCGCAGCCACAGCACGCCCATGAGCGGCACCACCGCCAGTGCGAAGGTGCCGCGGAAGCCGAGCCCGCCGGCGGCGAGCCCGTTCAGCAGTGCGGTGATGCCCGAACCCACCGCGT
>DASRBM010000244.1:0-3290 GCA_035653635.1 Acidimicrobiales bacterium
CGGCCGAGTCGGCGTCGCTCGTCTCGACCATCGTGCGGTTGGCCCGCGACTTCGGGCTGAGCACGGTGGCCGAGGGCATAGAGACCGAGGCGCAACGCAGGCGCTTGCGCGACGCCGGGTGCCGGCTCGCCCAGGGATTCCTTTTCGCCAAGCCGGTGGACCTGCGCCAGCTGCGGCAGGTCATGGCCGTGCAGGAGGGCTCAGCCCACGTTCACCAGATCGACCACGAACACGAGCGTGTCGTTGGCGGCGATCCCCGGCCCCGGTGAGCTCGAGCCGTAGCCGAGCGCCGGCGGTATGACGAGCTCGCGCCGTCCGCCGACCTTCATGCCGGCGAGGCCCTGGTCCCAACCCGGGATGACCTGACCCACGCCGAAGGTGAAGCTGAAGGGCTGCCCCCGGTCCCATGACGCGTCGAACTGCTGCTTGGACGACCACGAATAGCCGACGTACTGCATGGTGACGGTCTGCCCCGACTGGATGGTGGCCCCGGTGCCGACGATGAGGTCGTGGGTGAGCAGCTGCTTCGGCGGGGAACCGCTCGGTACGACCACCGTCGGCTTCGTCCCCCATGTGCCCGCCGGGGACCACTCGAAATTCGCCGCCGTCGATCCGGAGCCGGCGCCGGTGCTCGTCGACGAACCGGCCGCCGACGTGGTGGTGCTCGAGCCCGAGGAGCCCGGCGACGAGCTGCAGGCGGCACAGGTGAGCGCGACGGCTGCGACGATGCCGGCGGCGAAGACCGGGCGCGGGCGACGACGGGGGCGGGTGGCGGCGGGCACGAGCGGACGATAGCGGCGCGCCGCGACACCGGGCCAGGCGGGCAGACTGGGTCGATGCGGGAGCTCGTGGTGCTCGGCACGGCCAGCCAGGCGCCGACCCGGACCCGCAACCACAATGCGCTGGTCCTGCGCTGGGACGACGAGGCCATCCTGTTCGATCCGGGCGAGGGGACCCAGCGCCAGATGCTCCTCGCCGGAGTGCGCTCGTCGTCCATCACCCGCATCTGCATCACGCACTTCCACGGCGACCACTGCCTCGGGCTTCCCGGTGTCGTGCAACGGATGTCGCTCGATGAGGTGGCCCGCCCCGTCGCCCTCCACTATCCGGCCAGCGGGGCGATCTACGCCGACCGTCTGCTCCACGCGTCGGCCTTCGAGGAGCACGTGCAGGTGGTGGAGCATCCGGTCGCGGGTCCCGGCGAAGTCGTCGCCGCACCTCCCTACCGGCTCGTCGCCGAGCGGCTCGACCACACCCCGGAGACCTTCGGCTGGCGGCTCGAGGAGCCCGAGGGCCGGACCATGGTGCCGGAGCTGCTCGCCGCCACCGGCGTGGCCGGGCCGGACGTGGGAGTGCTCCAACGCGAGGGTGCGTTGGCCCGAGCGGGTCGCGACGTGGTGCGGCTCGAGGACGTGAGCGTTCGGCGCCCGGGCCAGGTCGTAGCGGTGGTGATGGACACCGGCCTGTGCGACGGGGCGTACGCGCTGGCCGAGGGGGCCGACCTGCTCGTGTGCGAGTCCACCTTCGCCGACGCCGAGCGCGACCTGGCCGAGCGCTTCCACCATCTGACGGCGGTGCAGGCGGCCCGTCTGGCCCGCGACTGCGGGGTACGCCGCCTCGTCCTCACCCACTTCTCCCAGCGCTACCCCGACGAGCAGATCCTCCTCCGCGAGGCGCAGGAGGTCTTCGGAGACGTGGTGGCGGCCCGCGATCTCATGACGGTGGCCGTCCCCCCGCCGGCGCGTCTGCCCGACGTAGCGGCGGACCCGGTCAGCCGGGGTCCTGCTCGTGCCCGGCGGGGGTCAGACCCCAGTAGGAGTCCGACGGCGCGATCTCGCCGCGCACGACCTTGTCGATCATGCGGCAGATCGGGAGATCCAGACCGAAGCGATCGGCCAGCTCGAGCACGAGCACGGCCGTGTTCACGCCTTCTGCCACCATGTGCAGCTCGTCGAGGATGTCGTCGAGGGAGCGGCCCTTGCCGAGCGCCTCGCCGACGCGCCGGTTGCGGCTGTAGGGGCTCATGCACGTGGCGATGAGGTCCCCCATGCCGGCCAGGCCGGCGAAGGTGACCGGTGAGGCGCCAAGGGCGACACCGAGCCGGGTGAGCTCGGCCAGGCCGCGCGCCATCACCGCGGCCCGGGTGTTGTCCCCGACCCCGAGACCCTCGCCGATGCCGGCGGCGATGGCGACGACGTTCTTGAGCGCCCCGCCGATCTCGCAGCCGACGACGTCGTCGTTGACGTATATGCGGAAGACCCCGCGGGTGACGACCTTCTGGATCGCCGTCGCCACGGCGAGGTCCTCGGTGGCCACCACGGCGGCGGCGGCCTTGCCCTCCATGATCTCGCGGGCGATGTTCGGTCCGGTGAGCGCCGCGGCCGGGTGACCGGGCAGGACCTCCTTGATGATCTGCGTCATGCGGAAGTAGGTCCCGTGCTCGAGTCCCTTCGCCAGACTGACCACGGGGATCCATGGGCGGACGCAGGTGCGGACGTCCTCGAGCACGGCCCGGAACCCCGACGTCGGCACACCGACCACGAGGAGGTCCGCATCCCGCACCGCCTCGGCCAGGTCGGAGGTGGCGCGGAGCTCGGCCGGGAGCACGAAGTCGGACAGATAGCCCGGGTTCAGTTGCTCGGCGTTGATGGACTTCGCCACCTCGTCGCTGCGAGCCCACAGGACGGTCGGATGACGCGGGGCGATGAGCGACGCCATCGTCGTCCCCCACGACCCGGCACCGAGCACGGCGACGTTCATGTGCACGGCCTCCCTCCCCTGGTGAGCGCCGAAGCTACCCAGCGCGCGCCTTTCCTGTCGAGGAAGACGTGCCCGGGCACGGCGGTGGCCCCTCGGGACCCCCCGGGCACAGGGCCACTCGACGCGTTTTCCCGTGCGCGGCGACGGGAAGGGTGCGCGGATGCGAGTCGTGGTCACCGGGGCGACCGGCAATCTCGGGACGGCTCTCCTACGTCGGCTGGCCGGACGCGGCGACGTCGAGGTGGTGGCCGTCGCCCGCCGCCGCCCCGAAGGCGAGCTCGCCGCCAACGTGCGCTTCGTCGCGGCCGACGTCGCCGCCGACGACCTCGAACCGGTGTTCGGCGGCGCCGACGCGCTCGTGCACCTGGCCTGGCTGTTCCAGCCGACGCACCGACCCGACCTCACGTGGGAGGCCAACGTGGGCGGGACCGCCCGCGTGCTACAGGCAGCGGCACGCGCCCGGGTCCGGACCGTCGTGTACAGCTCGTCGGTGGGCACCTACTCGCCCGGCCGGCGCACCGTCGACGAGA
>DASRBM010000245.1:0-4212 GCA_035653635.1 Acidimicrobiales bacterium
CGTGGCCATGCGCTCGGCCAGGAGCGGGTCGTCGAGAATGCGCCCGGCGGCCCCGGCGAAGGCCTCGGGAGAGGCCTCCTCCACGAGGAACCCGGTGCGGCCGTCGTCCACCAGGGTGGTGAGGCCGCCCACCGCGGCGGCGACCACCGGAGTCCCACAGGCGGCCGCTTCGAGGGCCACGAGGCCGAAGGACTCGGACCGGCTCGGCACCACGCACACGTCGGCGGCGCGGTAGTAGGTCGACAGCAGCTCGTGCGGTTGCGGGTCGACGAACCACACCCGGTCGCGCACGCCCGTGGTCTCCACGAGCTTCAGGATTTCGTCCTGGTACTGCTCCCCGTGGGGGCCGCTCGGGCCACCCACGACGACGAGGTGCGCGTCGGGTCGGAGGGCCAGCGCGTGCACGGCGACCTCGGTGCGCTTGAGCGGCTGCAACCGCCCCACGAAGAGGAGCAGCGGCACCCGCTGAGGAAGCCCGAGGGCGCGTCTGGCCTGCGGCCGGTGCCCGGGACCGAAGAAGGCGTGGTCCACTCCGGGCGACACGACCTCCACACGGCTCGGATCGGCGCCGAGCGCGATCAGCTGCTCGGCCTCGACCGAACAGGAGGCGAGCACCACGTCGGAGCAGCGCATGATCGCCGCCTCCGCCTCGTCGCGGCGATGCGGCTCGTCGCTCGACACCTCTTCGGGGCTCGCCTCGGCCTTGATGCGCGCCAACGTGTGGAACGTGCTCACGAGCGGCAGCTCGAGCTCGTGCTTCAGCCGGTGACCGGCGATCCCCGACAGCCAGTAGTTGGCGTGCAACGCGTCGAAACGGGCGCCGCGGCCCTCGTCGGCCCGCATGAGGGCGCCGACGTTGTCGGCGAATTCGTCCACGGCGGCCGGCAGGTCCTCCTTGGCCATGGGACCGAGCGGCCCGGCGGGGACGTGGTGCAGCCGGAACCCGGGCTCCACGGCCACAGTGGCGGGCAGCTCGGCGGACCATGCCCGGGTGTAGACGTCGCACTCCACGCCGGCACGGGCCAGGGCCGTGCTCAGCTCGCGGACATAGACGTTCATGCCGCCGCCGTCACCGGTACCGGGCTGGGCGAGGGGCGAGGTGTGCAGCGAGAGCACGGCCAGCCGTCGCACGGGGGGCAGATTACCCGGCCCCCCGCGGGGGCAGTCCGGGGGCGGGCCTGCCCCGAGAGTCAGGCCAAGGCCTGGTCGGGTGCGGGGGCGGCGGCTTCGGCGGTCGGCCCCGCCTCGTGGGCCGTGCCCTCGTTCTCGTGGCGGAACGACAGATAGATGCGGATGAGCGCCTGCTTCTGGTCCTCGTTGAGCCACGGATCGGCGAGGATCTCCCGGGCCAGGTCGGTGTCGCCGCCGCCGGGCTCCAAGATGCCGGCCTGGACGTAGAGGGTCTCCGCCGATATGCGCAGGGCCTTGGCGATCTGCTGCAGGATCTCCGCCGACGGACGGCGCAGACCGCGTTCGATCTGGCTCAGATACGGATTGGAGATCCCGGCGAGCTCCGAAAGCCGCCGCAGCGACATGCGCGCCGTGCTGCGCTGCTCACGGATGAAGGCGCCGAGGTCGTGCCAGCGCTCGGGAAGCTGCTTGGGCACGGCCCGCGTCAGGTGAGCAGTCCGTCGGGCGAAGCCTGACCAGACTTGTAGCGACTCACGATCTCCGCCTGCACGGCGTCGATCCGCTCGTGCAAGGACCTCCGCTGCTGCGAGATCCTGCCTTCGATCTCGATCAGCTGTTCGGCGATGGCGCGCAGGCGGCCCTCGTCCATGTCGGGGAGCTCGGCGATGAGCGACACGTCGAGCACGTCGTCGATCTCACTCGTGAGGTCCGCCACCTCGACGTCGGGCGACATCTGGGCCGGAAGACGGCCGTAGCCTGCCGGCCGGGGAGGTCCGCCGCCGATGATGGCGGGCAGCTCTTCGACGAGGTCGGCGAGCTCGGCCGAGCCCGTGTTGGACCGCTCCAGCACGGTGTGGACGATGTCGAGACGTCCCTGCGCCACGCGGCGCAGGTAGGACACCGCGGTCTCCGCCTTGTTGCACTCGGCTCGCATGACGCGCAGGTCGTCGAGGGAGCGCTCGTGCAGGTTCTGCAGGTAGTCAGGGGCGAACAGCCGCTCCAGCTCCTCGTCCAACCAGGCCATGGACGCGATCGTAGTGGCGTCGCGTCCGATCCATCAGCGAACCGGTCCGGACCGGCCCCGGGGGTGGTAACGGCGCACCACGCGGCCGCGCAGCACCCGGCGCGGCACCGGCCCGAAGGCACGGCTGTCGGTGCTCGCGGCGGGGTTGTCCCCCACCACCTCGACGGAGAGACCGTCGACCGCCCGCACCCGCTTCACGAGCAGCCGTCCACTGCGCGGATCGGGCACGGCGACCAGGTCCCCCACCGAAGGTCGTCGGCAGGGCACCAGCAGGAGCCGGTCGCCCGGCTCGAGCGTCGGGCGCATGCTGTCGCCCTCGACCACGATCCTGCGCAGGCCGGTGCCGACGGCGAGGACGACGCCGGCCACCGCGCCCAGCGCGGCGACGGCCGTGGCCGCCCAGTGCCCTCTGCGTCCCGGTTCGGGCTCGATCACCGGTGTTGCCGCCTCGGTAAGGTGGGCTCGACCCCCCCATTCCACCCCGATCGAAGGAGCACCTGCACATGCGTCTCGTGGACCGACTGCTCACCCGCCTCGACCGGCTCTCCACTCCGCCCACGGCCCACGCCCACTGCGACCTTCCCTGTGGCGTCTACGACCCGGCCCAGGCGCGGATCGAGGCCGACTCGGTCAAGGCGATCATGGAGAAGCACAACAGCTCCGACGACTCCGACTTCAAGGAGCGTGCACTCTTCATCAAGGAGGAGCGGGCCGACCTCGTGAAGCACCACCTGTGGGTGCTGTGGACGGACTACTTCAAGCCCGAGCACCTCGAGAAATACCCGCAGCTGCACGACCTGTTCTGGAAGGCCACGAAGGCCGCCGGCGAGGCCAAGAAGACGACCGACGTGGCGGTCGCCGACCGACTCCTCGCATCCATCAAGGAGATCGACACGATCTTCTGGGAGACGAAGAAGTAGTCCGCCACCCGTTCCTGTCCGTCGCGTGCCGGGCCTCGGGCCCGGCACGTGCGCGTCAGTCCACCCGAAGCGGCAGATGCGCGGCGCAGAACCGCACCGTCGGGTCGTCCTGCAGCTCGGCCGGACCGAGACGGGTGGCACACGCCTCGCACGTGCCGTAGGTGCCGTCGTCGAGCCTGGCGAGCGCCCGCTCCACGTCGCGGATCGCCTCTTCGAGCTCGTCGAGCAAGCCGGCGTCGACCGCTTCGGCCGGAGCAGGTGCCTCGGCCACCAGGGAGAGGGCCGGCCCCTCGTCGGGCTGGTCGAGATCGTCGGTGAACGGCGCCGGATCGGCGAAAGGGTCGTCGTCGGCGAAGCCGTAGGCGTCCATCTCGTCGATGGTAGCGGCGGGGCCGGCCGGCACCGGGGACCGCGGCCGTAGGATTGAGCCGTGCCGGAGGACCGGACAGAACCTGGCCCGGCCGCGCTGGCGACCCTCGTCGGCGACCACGCCGAGGTCCCCTGTGTCGACGGCACGACCCGGCCCTACGTGAACCTCGACGCCGCCGCGTCGACCGGTGCCCTGCCGGCCGTGGCCGATGCGGTGGAGCGCTTCGTGCCGTCCTACTCGAGCGTCCACCGCGGCGCCGGCTTCAAGTCGCGGGAGTCGACCCGCCGGTACGAGGCCGCCCGCGAGGCGGTGCTCCGCTTCGCCGGCGGGGACCCCGCCCGTGACGTCGCCATCATCTGCCGCAACACCACCGAAGCCGTCAACCACCTTGCCTACCGGCTCCGTCTCGAACCCGACGCCGTCGTGCTCACCACGGTGGTGGAGCACCACGCCAACCTTCTGCCGTGGGCCCGGGTGGCGCAGCGCCGGTACGTGGAGTGCGGCCCGGACGGCACCTTCGGCGTCGACGAGGTGATCGCCGGCCTGGAACGGTCGCCGCGGCCTTCACTGCTGGCGGTGACCGGGGCGTCCAACGTCACCGGATGGGTGACGCCGCTTCCCGCCATCCTCGAAGCGGCCCAGGAGCGGGGGGTGCCCGTCGCCGTCGACGCGGCCCAGCTGGCGCCGCACCGACCCATCCCGCCGGGGGCCGACTACGTCGCCTTCAGCGGCCACAAGATGTACGCGCCCTTCGGCGCCGGCGCCCT
>DASRBM010000246.1:0-3375 GCA_035653635.1 Acidimicrobiales bacterium
GCTCGCCAGGGGTCGGGTCGCCGACGACGGGATGGTGCTCGTGACCGGTTCCCTCTACGTCGTGGCCGAGGCCCGGCAGGTGCTCCTGAGTGGGTCGCCCCCGGCCGCGCCGGGTAGCCTCATCGGCCCATGAACCGCACCTTGGTCATCTGCAAGCCCGACGCCGTCGAACGCGGCCTGTCGGGCGAGATCGTGTCCCGGCTCGAGCGCAAGGGTCTCCGGCTCGTGGCCGCCGAATTGCGTCGCATCGACGAGGAGACGGCCGGCCGGCACTACGAGGAGCACCAGGGGAAGGGTTTCTACGGCGAGCTCGTCGCCTTCATCACCCGGTCCCCCTCCCTCGTCCTCGTGGTGGAGGGGCCCGACGACACCTGGAAGATCGTGCGCACCCTGATGGGACCGACCAATCCGGCCGAAGCGCCCCCCGGCACCATCCGCGGCGACCTGGGCACGATCACCGCGGAGAACCTCGTCCACGGCTCGGACTCGGCCGAGTCGGCGGCCCGCGAGATCGGGATTTTCTTCCCCGCTCTGGCCTGACACCTTCCTGAATTGGGCCTGACAAGGCCGTTCACCAGGGACGCAGCATCGTGCGGCCTTGTGCCGACGCGCCTGCTCCCATAGCCTTGTGCCACACCCCCGCCCGGCGGGAGTCCGCCCGTTCTCGCCAACGACGGCGGCGACGGACCCCCGCGTGAAACCGCAAGGTGAACCCGACCTCATGGCAGACAATCGATTCTTCCTCCTCGGACGCGACATGGCGGTCGACCTCGGAACCGCCAACACCCTCGTCTACGTCCGTGGACGCGGCATCATCCTGAACGAGCCGTCGGTGGTGGCCGTCAACGTCAAGGACGGCCGTCCGCTGGCCGTCGGCGCCGAGGCCAAGCGCATGATCGGACGCACGCCGAGCCACATCCAGGCCATCCGACCGCTGAAGGACGGCGTCATCGCCGACTTCGAGATCTGCGAGAAGATGCTGCGCTACTTCATCCAGCGCGTGCACCAGCGCCGCTTCGCCAAGCCCCGCATGGTCATCTGCGTGCCCTCGGGCATCACCGGCGTGGAGCAGCGTGCCGTCATGGAGGCGGCCGAGTACGCCGGCGCCCGCAAGGCCTACATCATCGAGGAGCCCATGGCCGCGGCCATCGGCGCCGGCCTGCCGGTGCACGAGCCCACCGGCAACATGGTGGTCGACATCGGCGGTGGCACCACCGAGGTCGCGGTGATCTCGCTCGGGGGCATCGTCACGAGTCAGTCGGTGCGCATCGGCGGCGACGAGCTCGACGAGGCGATCATCACCTACATCAAGAAGGAGTACAGCCTCGCTCTCGGCGAGCGCACCGCCGAGGAGATCAAGATCGCTCTCGGTTCCGCCTTCCCCCTCGAGGAGGAGCTGCACGCCGAGATCCGCGGCCGCGACCTCGTCACCGGTCTGCCGAAGACGGTCGTCGTGTCGACCCAGGAGATCCGCAAGGCCATCGACGAGCCGGTGTCGGCCATCATCGACGCCGTCAAGGTGACCCTCGACAAGACGCCCCCCGAGCTCGCCGCCGACATCATGGAGCAGGGCATCGTCCTCACCGGTGGCGGAGCGCTCCTGCACGGGCTCGACGCCCGCCTCCAGGACGAGACGGGCATGCCCATCGTCGTGGCCCGGGACCCGCTCAACTGCGTGGCCATCGGCAGCGGCCAGTGCCTCGAGGAGTTCGAGGCGCTCAAGCAGGTCCTGATCACGTCCTCGGCGGGATGACGGGCACCCTCACCGGCCACCCGGGCTGAGCCGGCGTGGCCAGGACCCGGCGCTCCCGGCGACGGCGCCCCCGCCTGACCATCGGCCTGCTCGTCCTCGCCTCCATCACCGTCATCACCCTCGACTTCCGGGGGAGCGGCCACGGGGCGATCGGCTGGGCCAAGAGGGCGGCGCACGACGCCTTCACGCCCGTGCAGGACGCGGTCGACGCCGTCGTCCACCCCATCGGCAGCTTTCTCGCCGGCGCGGTGCACGCCGGCTCGCTCGAGCAGCAGAACGCGAAGCTGCGGGCCGAGCTGAACCGGCTCCAGCACCAGTCGCTCACCGACAAGAACGCGGCCCAGACCCTGCACGCGCTGCAGGCGCTCGAAGACCTGCCGTGGGCCTCGGCCGTACCCCAGGTGGCGGCCATCCCCAAGGTGGCCGCGGAGGTGGTGGCGCTCAACCCGTCCGACTTCGCCGCCACCATCCAGCTCAACGTCGGCCGCGACCGCGGCGTCGACGTGGGCATGCCGGTGGTCGGAGGCGCAGGGCTCGTCGGCCAGGTGGTGGACGCGTGGTCGACGGGGTGCACGGTGCGCCTCATCACCGACGCCCGCTCCTCGGTCGGCATCCGCTTCGGCTCACCGCCCGGCTACGCGCTGCTGCAGGGATCGGGTGTGGGGCGGGCGCTCACCGTGCAGTACGTGCAGCCCGAGACGCCGATGCGCAAGGGGGAGGTGCTCGTGACGAGCGGCCTCCAAGGTGCCCTGTTCCCACCCGGCATCCCGGTGGCGACGGTGCGCACCTACGCATCGTCGCCGTCCTCCACCCAGGAGACCGTCACAGCCGCCCCGGTCGTGGATCTCGGCGCTCTGCAATACGTGGACGTGCTCCAGTGGGAGCCGTCGGCATGAAGACGCGACCGCCCGGTCCGGTGACCTTTCCTGACGTCGTCCGGTTCAGCGTCGTGCTGGCCGTGTCGCTCACCGCCCAGCACGCGCTGCTCGACTCCGTGCGGGCGAGCGGGGCCCATCCCGAAGCCATGCTGCTGCTGCCGGCGGCGGCCGGCTACGTCGCCGGTCCCGAACGCGGGGCGGTGGCCGGGTTCTTCACCGGTCTGGTGGCTGACCTGCTGCTGCCGACGACCTTCGGTCTGACCGCCCTCGTGGGGTGCCTGATCGGCTTCGTCGTCGGCGTCGCCACGAGCGGGCTGGTCCGAACGTCGTGGTCGATCGCCGTGCTGAGCGGCACCGCCGCGACGGTCATCGGGCTGTGCGCGTACGCGATCCTGGGAGCCGTGCTGGGCCAGCCCTCGATGCTCACCTCCGACCTCGCCCCGGCCCTCGTCGTCGCCACGCCTTCCGCCGTGGTGCTCGCCGTGCCCGCCCTCGCCCTCGTCCGGTGGGCGATCCCACCGCCGGCGCCTGCCGCCTCGGTGCCGTCCGCCGGCCCGGGATGGTGAGCCGCCGCCGCCGGCGGCGGCTGGCATTGCAGCTGCGGCGGGCCGATGCCCGCCGCCGGCCCAGGCCGGTGCCGCCGGGCGGCCGGGGTCTGCGCGGCGCCATCCGCCGTCGCCGCCACTGGTTCCCCGCCCCCAAGAGGATCCCGCGCGGCGCACCACGCCCGCAGTCCGGAGCGCG
>DASRBM010000247.1:0-6885 GCA_035653635.1 Acidimicrobiales bacterium
TCCCACCTGCACCCGGCTCGGCCGCAGACCGGTGCGCAGCGACAGCTCCTCCTCGGTCACGGGCCCGCTGATCTCGAGGTGGCCCCGCAGTGCCTCGACGGTGGCGTCGTCCTCGTCCACCGCCCCGTCGTCGAGTGCGGCCGGCAGCGGCAGGTCGGGCTCGAGCCGGTGCCCGGGGAAGAGCGCGTCGACGTGCCGGCGGCGCTCGCGGGCAGACCAGAGCACCGTCGGCCCGTCTTCGTCGGCCGTGGGCCCCACCACCGCCATGGCCCGGCCGGCGGTGACGAGGGTGTCGAACAACGTCTGCCAGTCGGCCCGCGGGCGCAGCACCACGGTGGAGCACAGCAGGTCGTGGAGGTCCTCGACGGTGCGCAGGTCGGGCCCCGCCTCCTCGCGCACGCGGTCCACGGCGTCGACGTCGAGGCGCCCGACCGCCTCGGGGACGAGCGGGAGCCCCCGGCGCAGGGGCACGGCGCGTGTGCGGCGCTCCTCGAGGGGGGCGTCGTCGAGGTAGGTGTAGGGCTTGCCGTTGAGCAGCTCGTGCGACAACACCGACGGCTCGGCCGCGTCGACGAAGTGGGTGCGCAGGGCGCCCGACTCCATGGAGCGGAGCACCGCCTCGAGTCCGACGACGTCCATCGCCTCGTGCAGGCAGTCGTGCAGCGTCTGGCGGACGAGCACGTGGTCGGGCACGACGACCGGGCCCGGGGCGGTGTTCTCCTGGCACGCGGCGAGGGCCGGGAACACGGCCGCCATCAGGTCGTCGGACTCCATGCGCTGTACCGGCAGCGGGTTCTTGCGGCCGCCGCGGAAGCGCAGGACGGCGAGCGAGCGGTTGAGGTTCCATCGCCACCGGGTGGCGAACATCGGCGCCGTCAGCACGGCCTGGGTGAGCACCTCTTCGGCCTTGTCCGCCTTGAGCAGCCTGGGGGCATCGGCGAGCGGGAAGCTGTGCTGGGGACCGAGCGACAGGACGACGGCGTCGTCGTCGGCGGCCGCCTGCAGCTCGAAGTCGAAGGTCGCGCAGAAGCGCTTGCGCAGGGCGAGCCCGAAGGCGCGGTTCACCCGTCCGCCGAAGGGCGCGTGGACCACGAGCTGCATGCCGCCGGCCTCGTCGAAGAACCGCTCGAACACGACGTCGTGGTGGCTCGGAAGCACGCCCAGCTCGGCCAGAGCGGTGGCCAGGTAGTCGACGAGCTGGCGGGCGATGTCCTCGTCCACGCCGCAGCGCTCGACGACGGCGGCCACCGCGGCGGGACGGCCACCGGTGCCGACGGCCGCGGCCACGAGCTCGCGCAGGGCCGACACCTCCTCGGACAGCTCGGCGGTGCGGCTCGGCGCCTCGCCCACCCAGAACGGGATGGTCGGGTGCATGCCCGTCGCGTCGGCCACCCGCACCTCGCCCTGGGTGACCCGTCGCACCTGCCAGGCGTGGGTGCCGAGGAGGAAGACGTCGCCCACCATCGACTCGAGGGCGAAGTCCTCGTTGACGGTTCCCACCGGCAGCTCGTCGGGCTCGGCGACCACCCGGAAGTCGCCCACCTCGGCGATGGCGCCTCCGGAGGTGAGCGCGGCCAGGCGGGCACCGCGGCGCGGGCGGAGCACGCCGTTCACCCGGTCGCGGTGGAGATACGACATGCGCCGGCCCCGTCCGGTGGTGATGCCGTCGGACGCGAGCGCCACCACGTCGTCGAAGTCCTTGCGGTCGAGGGTGGCGAAGGGGGCGGCGCGCCGGACCATGGCGTACAGCTCGTCCTCGGTGCGTTCCTCGGCACCGGCCACTTCGGCCACGATCTGCTGGGCCAGGATGTCGAGCGGCGCGAGCGGCGGATGGACGGCGTCGAGGCGCCCGGCGCGCACGCCGGAGAGCAGGGCCGCGCACTCGACGAGCTCGTCACGGGTGAGCGGGTAGACGATGCCGCGGGGAGTGCCGCCCCGCCAGTGGTTGGCCCGCCCCACGCGCTGGAGGAAGGTGGCGATGGCGCGGGGCGACCCGACCTGGCACACGAGCTCCACCGGGCCGATGTCGATGCCGAGCTCGAGCGAGGCGGTGGCGACGAGCGCCTTCAGCTCGCCGGCCCGCAGCCGCTTCTCCACCCGCAGCCGCCGGTCCTTCGACAGGCTGCCGTGGTGGGCGGAGACGACGTCGGGTCCGAGCCGCTCGCCGAGGAGATGGGCGAGGCGCTCCGACATCTTGCGGGTGTTGACGAAGACGAGGGTGGTGCGGTGCTCGGCCACGTGGGCCGCGATGCGGTCCACCACCTCGTCCATCTGCTCGGTGGACGCCACCGCGGCGAGCTCGCTGTCGGGCACCTCGATCTCGACCCGGAGGTCGCGGGCGTGGCCGCAGTCGACGATGGTGGTCGACCGTTCCGGTCCGACGCCCGACAGCAGGCGGGCCGTCTGCTCGATGGGGCGTTGGGTGGCCGACAGTCCGATGCGCTGGGGGCGCCGGCCGGCCTGGAGCAGGTCGAGCCGCTCGAGGGTGAGGGCGAGATGCGATCCGCGCTTGTCGCGTGCCAGCGCGTGGATCTCGTCGACGATGACGGTGTCCACCGCGCCGAGCACGGCTCGGCTGCGGGCAGCGGTCACGAGGAGATACAGACTCTCCGGTGTCGTCACGAGGATGGTGGGCGGTGTCCGCACCATGGCGGCGCGGGCGCCGGCGGTGGTGTCGCCGGTGCGGACGGCCACCGTGATGGGGGGGACGGGAAGACCCAGTTCCTCGGCCACCGCCGCGATCTCCGACAGGGGGCGCTGCAGGTTCTCGTGGATGTCCACGGCCAGCGCCTTGAGCGGCGAGGCGTACACGACGCGGGTCCCCTGGTCGATGGCCCGGCCGGCGGCGTACGCCTTGTACAGCTCGTCGATGGCCACGAGGAATCCGGCGAGCGTCTTACCGGTGCCGGTGGGCGCGGCGATGAGCGTGTCCCCGCCACCGGCGATCACCGGCCAGCCCCGCTTCTGGGGCTCCGACGGGCCCTCGGGGAAGCGCCGGGCGAACCAGGTGGCGACGGCGGGGTGGAAGCCGGCTGCGAGGTCGTGAGGGGAGGTGGCCGGCAGCGCCATCCCTGCATTCCACCACCCGGGTGGGTCGCGCCGGGCCGCGCCGGCGCAGCGGGTCGCCGACCTGGGCCCGGGTAGCGTGGCCGGCCGTGACGGCGACGCCCGGTGCGGCGGTGGTGGAGCGCTACCTGCAGGCCATCCGGGCGCACGACTGGGAGGCGCTGGCGGCCTGCTTGACCGAGGACGTCGTCCGCACGGGACCCTTCGGCGACACCTTCAGCCCCCGCGACCGTTACGTGTCGTTCCTGGCCGGGCTCATGCCGTCGCTCCCCGGCTACGCCATGGACGTGACGAGGGTCGTCGCCACGGGGGACGGGGGGACGGTCTTCGCCCAGCTGTCGGAGACGGTGGCCTTCGACGGCGCCCCGGTGGTCACCCCGGAGACGCTCGTCTTCGACCTGGCCGCCGACGGCCGCATCGCCAGGATCGACATCTACATCCAGCGCCTGGGCGACCCACCCGGACCCTGAAGGACCCCGTCACCCCTACGCCAGGCCCGGGGACGAGAATCAGGGCGATCCCCCATTGTGGGAGGCCCGGCGTCACCGCATGATCGGGCCCATGGTCCGGGGTGCGGCAGGAGGAGACCGATGATCGAGGTGCGGGGCTTGCGCAAGCGCTACGGCAAGACCGTCGCCGTGGACGACCTGTCCTTCGACGTCCTGCCGGGCCGGGTGACCGGCTTCCTCGGGCCGAACGGATCGGGCAAGTCGACGACGATGCGGATCATCATGGGACTCGACGCCCCTGACGCCGGCACCTCCACCGTCGACGGCCGTCCCTACGGGCGCCTGCCCTGGCCCCTGCACGAGGTCGGCGCCCTGCTCGAGGCGAAGGCGATCCATCCGGGCCGCAGTGCCTACAACCACCTGTGGATGCTGGCGCAGACCAACGGCATCGGCCGTGCGCGCGTCGACGAGGTGCTCGGCATCGTCGGCCTGACCGATGTGGCCGGCCGCCGGGCGGGCAAGTTCTCCCTCGGCATGGGCCAGCGTCTCGGCATCGCGGCGGCGCTGCTCGGCGATCCTGCGGTGCTGTTGTTCGACGAGCCCGGCAACGGCCTCGATCCCGAGGGCATCCTGTGGGTGCGCAACCTCCTCGGCCATCTCGCCGGCGAGGGTCGAACCGTGTTCGTGTCGAGCCACCTCATGAGCGAGATGGCGCTCATCGCCGAGCACGTGGTCGTCATCGGCCGCGGCCGACTCATCGCCGACGAGCCGGTGTCGCAGCTCGTGCAGCGCGGATCGCGCGGGACGGTCCGGGTGCGCACCCCGCAGAGCGACGAGGTGGCGCGCCTGCTGCGAGCCCACGGTGCGGTCGTCGAACCGGAAGCCGACGGCAGCCTGACGGTGAGCAACATGGCCGCCGACGTGATCGGTGACCTCGCAGCCGAGGAGCGGCTGCGGCTGCACGAGCTGACACCGCTCACGGCCTCACTCGAGGAGGCCTTCATGGACCTCACCCGCGACAGCCTGGAGTTCCACAGCTCGGCGGACCCCTCGCACCGCCGGGAGCCGGCCGCCGCCGCTCTCACCCCTTCCGCCGCCGACCACGAGGTGACGCCGTGACGATCGCCGCCGCCCCCGGACCCGCCGTCGCACCGGCGCCGCTGGCGCTGCCCCCGGGCCGCTACGGCCCGCTCGGCCAGCTGCGCTCGGAGTGGACCAAGATGCGCACCGTCCGCTCGACGATCTGGTCGCTCATCGCGACGATCATCGCCGTCGTCGGCATCGGCGCAATCGCGAGCGCGGTGACGGCCGCCCACTGGCGCAACTCGGGCTTCGTCGACCGTGTCACGTTCGACCCGACCGCACGCAGCCTGGCCGGGATCTTCCTGGGGGAGATCGTCATCGGCGTGCTCGGCGTCCTCGTCATGAGCGCCGAGTACGGCACGGGCACCATCCGGGCGACCTTGTCCGCCATCCCGAACCGCCCGCTGGTGCTCGCCTGCAAGACGGCGATGTTCGCGTTCATCGCCTTCGTGGCCAGCGAGATCCTCACCTTCGCCGCCTTCCTGCTCGGCCAGCAGCTGCTCAAGGGATCGACGCCCTACGCCACGTTGAGCCAGCCCGGCGTGTTCCGGGCGGTGTTCGGCGCCGGTCTGGTCCTCACGGTGCTCGGGCTCTTCGCCCTCGGCCTGGCCACCATCATCCGCCACACCGCCGGAGCGCTCGCTGCCTACGTCGGCATCCTCCTCGTCCTGCCGCTCATCCTGCAGGCCTTCCCGACCTCGTGGCAGAACGCCGCCATGCGCTACATGCCCCTCGTCATCGGCGAGCGCATGACGTCGGTGGTGGCACGGGGCGAGCACGCCTTCAGCGGCTTCCCGCTCTTCTCACCCTGGGTCGGGTTCGGGGTGTTGTGCGCCTACGCGGCGGCGGCCCTTCTCGTCGGCTGCTTCGTGCTCGTGCGGCGCGACGCCTGAGAGGGACCGCCGCAACTGCACGTCCCACGGCGGCGGATCGGGTAAGACCCACCGGTACGACGGGCGGTGGACGTCCGGGTACGGGAGGTCTGCCATGCGTGTGCTCGCCGGAGTGGTCGTCGCCGCCCTCCTCGCCGGAGGCGGGATCGCCATCGGGCGCTGGGTGGTGCCCGCCCCGTCCTCGGCCGCAGCGCAACAAGGCGGCACCACGACCACCACGTCGCTCGCGGTCGAGCCGACCACGACGACGAGCACGACGGCGGCGGCGACCGGCACGCCGGACGCCGGTACGTCGCTCCCCATCGGCGTGCAGGCGGTGGACGACGGCGTCTCACCGCCGGCGTCGATCCTGGCGCCGGTGTCGTGCCGGCTCAGCGGCTCGCTCGTGACGGCGCAGGGGAGCTACACCGGCGCCGTGTCGGAGGGCTACCTCCGCGTCGGCGACGTCGTCGAGCTCTACGTGTACTCGTCGCCGGTCGCCGGGCTCCCACAAGGCGTCCAGCTCGGCGCGCTGTCGTCCGAGAGGCCGGCGCAGGTGGGACTCGGACCCACGGGCGCTTCGACCACGGGCCCGGGCGCCGTGAGCTGGACGACCACCGTCCCGATCGAGACCGCGGCGGGCACACCGGCGCGCTGTGCCGTCACGGTGCAGGCGACGCACCAGTTCGAGGGCGCGCCCAACGCGTATTAGAACGGGGCCTGCCAGACTGCCGGCGTGGCTGAACGCACCGCGCTCGTGACCGGCGCCAGCCGGGGGATCGGCAAGGCTGCTGCGCTCGCGCTCGCCGCTGCCGGATTCGACGTGGCCGTGACCGCCCGCACCGTGCACGAAGGCGAGGGGGAGGACCTCTCCGACACCGGAGGTGGACGACCCGTTCCGGGCAGCCTCGAGACGACGGCGGCGAGTGTGGAAGGGTTCGGCCGGCGCGCGCTCGCCGTCCCCGCCGATCTGCACGACCATGCATCGCTCCGCCGCGCCGTGGACACCGTGCTGACGGAGTGGGGACACATCGACGTGCTCGTGAACAACGCCGTCGACACCGGGCCGGGCAGCATGGTGCCGGTGCTCGACCTCGACGTCGACCAGTTCGAGCGCAAGCTGCGGGCGAATGTGGTGAGCCAGGTCGTGCTCGTGCAGGCCGTCCTCCCGTCCATGCTGCGGGCCGGCGGCGGCGTGATCGTCGACGTGTCCTCCCACGTCGCCACCGGTGATCCGCCGGCACCGGTCGGCCGCGGGGGATGGGGGCTGGCCTACGCCGCCTCCAAGGCGGCCTTCCACCGCGTCGCCCCCCTCGTCGCCGTGGAACACGGCGACGAGGGGATCCGCATCTACAACGTCGATCCCGGCTACGTGGAGACCGAGCGCCAGCTCGCCAACGCCGCCGCGCTCGGGC
>DASRBM010000248.1:0-5649 GCA_035653635.1 Acidimicrobiales bacterium
GGTTCCCGCTGGCGAGGCTCTTGTACTCGTCGCTCGCGGCCGCCTGCTCCCCGCTGGGCCCGAAGATGGCGTCGAGGCCACTGTTGCTCGTGTCGGTCATGTAGGCGGCCAGGGCCGCCTGGCGCAGGGCTCCCTGGTCCACCCCCACCTGGACCTGGTCCTGGGCGATGGTGGCCCTGGTCTGGGCCATCTCCGACTGGATCTGGTCGAGCCGGCCCTGGGCCACCTCGTACTGCTGGGCGAGCACGTCGAGGCGGGCAGCGTCGGCCCGCAGCGTGGCCGTCACCTGGGCCGCCTGGGCGCGCGCCGAGCTCAGCGGGTCGGCACCCACTGGCCGCGCCGCCGGGAGCAGCACGGTTCCGAGCACTGTGACGACAGATCCGGCCATGGCGAGCGCCCGGGTTCGCGGCCGCCGCCAGCCAGACCGTGCCGTCGAGGAGATCTCGACGTCAGTCACAATGGGGGGACTGCTTACCAAGGCTCTTTGAGCCCCGGCAACCCGATTCGTCACGCGATTGCCACAAAAGCGTCACTGACCTGCGGATTCGACGCCGAAATTTTTGGGTACTTTCCGGCGCCAACGAGCCCGGATCGGGCCGCCGCGCGCGGGCTACGGAGGCGTCCGGCAGGGCGTTCTCGCCGCCGGCCACCGCGCCGCTCCGACATGTTCACGTTGCGTGGAGTGTCGCGCGCGTCGGCGGTCGTCGCGTTGCGCTGACGTTGACGTAACGCGTCGCGTCATCCGGGTGACATGACGCGTCGCCCACGATGCAGAGGACGCGCGTCCGATGCCGCGTCGTCAGCGTGCGGCGTTCAACCGGGCGAGTTCCGCCGCGACCGCTTCCTCGTGCAGTTCGAAGTCACGTCGCGCCGCCTTCGGGCTCCAGCGCCCGCGCATGGTCAGCGCGATGGCGAGGAACACCGCCTCGCCGCCGAGGCACACCCACCACCACCGCTTCCACTCGTTGGGCGCGTTGTGCTGCGCGGGGACGAGCTTCTTCTCCGCCTGCAGGAGCGAGGCGAGCTGTGGCGAGTTGGCACCCACGGCGCGGATCTGGCTGTCGGTCACCGTCCGTCCGGCCTGGATGTCGGCCGCCAACGGCGAGAAGGCGACCAGGCCGAGCGCCTGGCGTTGCAGCGCCGGTGTCAACGAGCCGAAGGCGGCGACGAGGTTGTGCGACTGGTCGTAGGACTGGATGAGGCCGGCCAGTGCCTGTCCCTCGGGGCCGATCTGACGGAGATCACTCAGCACCGACGCCGGCGCGGGGCGCGGTTCGGGCGCGCCGGGGGTCGTCGGCGGCGCATAGGGCTGCGCCGCCTGGATGGTCTGCAGGGCGGTGGCCTGGTCCTGGTGGTCGACCAGTGTCGTCGCCGTGGTGATCACGACCGGCAGCACGAGGAACGACGTGGCGACGACGATGCGCAGGATCCAGCCCCACACGGCGAGGCCCATGGCCGCCAACGCCGGGTTATGCGCTTCCACCCGCTCCGTGTACGAGGCCATCCAGGGGGTGTAGGTGCAGGCGATCGCCGCGCCGAGGAGCACGACCACGATCACGTTCGCGTAGTAGCCCGCGTGCGGGTGGCCCGCCTGCACGATGAGGGCGACCGTCACGGCCATGGCGAACACGGCGCCGAAGACCATGAACGGCTTGCGCACGCGCAGCTTGTCGGACAGCAGTCCGACGGCGACGAGCAGCAGGGCGTCGATGCCCCAGTACCACGTGTTGATGCCATTGGCGTCGGCCGTCGAACGCGAGAAGACGACGACCCAGTAGAGGGTGAGCACGCTCACGGAGGCGTAGTACACGAGCAGGAACAGCGAGATGCCGAGCGACGACGCCACCAGGTCCGGCCGGAACATCGTGCGCAACGGATGGGCCGTGGCCTTCTCGACGTCGATGCCGCGGGCGCGGGCCTCGACGAGCACGCGCTCCTTCTCGGAGACCATCAGCTGGTCGCGCAGTCCAGGCGACAGTTCGCGGAGGCCGAAGAAGGCGATGACCACCATGACGAGGCAGACGACGCCCGAGATGATGAACTGGTCCTGCCACGGGTGCAGATGCGGCAGCGTGCGCGTCGCCACCTCGCTCGCCGCGAGCGAGCCCACCGTCGGCCCGAGCGCCCAGAAGCCCATGGCCGAGGCCCGGCCCATCTGGGGCGAGAAGTCGCGGATGAGCGCCGGCGTGGCGACGAGGATGATGCCCTCGACGAACCCGATGGCGCAGTACGCCACCCAGAACGCCGCCTGGGTGCGGATGTTCGGGATGGCCACCAGCTGGAGCAGGCCCACGACGAGCGTGCCGTAGATGGTGAGGTTCGCCCGCCCGATGCGGTCGGAGAGCCCGCCGATGAAGGCGGTGAAGGCGCCGATGGCGTTCGACACCACGAGCAGCAGCAGGAAGTTGCGGAACGACATGTGGAGCCCCGGCAGCATGAGCGGGGTCACCGCGCCCTCCACGTAGTACAGGTAGTAGAGGACGATGGTGGTGAGCACCACGATGCCGAGGTAGCGGTAGCGGGCGCCCGTGGGGGGATAGTGGGCGAGCTGGCGGTGCCACAGGGCGTTGCCGGCGCCGCCGGCCTCCGGCGGCAGGGAATCGGCAGCTGGTCTGTCGGTGGTGATCACGGCCATGACTTGCACACCCCCCAAGGTCCCGGCGGCGGCTCCGGCGCCGGGACGCGTACCGTGATCCTGCGGCCGGCCCCATGGCGCGGCCAGGGTCCTTCCGCCCTTCGGTGGCCTCCCTCCGGGACCCGGGCTCGGGGCCAGGGTTGGGAGAAAGGCCCTTGTCAGGGCGGTGGCGGAGGCAGATAGTGCAATTGAGCTTTCGTCCGGCCGCCAGGGAGCGGCCGCGTCCGCCCGAGGGGTGTGTGCATGACCGTCGAGCCCTTCCCCGACGACTTCCCCGGTCCCGACGCGTCCGGGCCCTGGGAGCCCGCCGGTTTCGACGCCTGGGTCCTCGCCCCGCGGGGACCGGCGGTCCACACCCGGATCCTCGAGATGGCCCGCGAGCTGCCGGCCGTCGCCAACAAGGGCGACCACCCGCGCCTCAGCCGCGAGGCCTCGGCCCTGCTCGAGGTGTTCGTGCGCCACGCCGAGGACGAGCGCCCGGTCGTGTTGCGCCTGCCGCCGTTCACCGCCCGTCTCGTCCAGCACGGGCAGCAGCGGGTCGTCGACCGCCTCGTCTCGCTCGTCCTCGAGGCCGACATCGCCGAGGAGCCGTGCCGGTGCGCGGAGCTCGCCGACGAGGTCGCCTCGCTCATCGAGGTCCAGATCGTCTCCGAGGAGTGGGACCAGACCGACCGCTGAGCGCGAGGGCCGGCCTGTGCCGGCGCCCACGGCGAGGAGTGGGTACACGGGACCTCCGGCTCTGTCGGCGCGCAGGGCGAGGGGCGACGCTTGGCCCATGCCCGACCCCCGTCCCGTCCCCATGCGGGGGGCCGAGGCCCTGCTGTGGACCATCGGCCGCGACCCTGTCCTCCGCTCCACCGTCGTGGCCGTGCTGGTGCTCGATCGCGCCCCCGACGACAAGGAGCTGGCCGACGCCTTCGTCGATCTGACCGCCGTCGTGCCGCGCCTCACCATGCGGGTGGTGCCGCCGCGCTCGGGCGTGGGCCGCCCCAGGTGGGACCCGGTCGACCGGCTGGTGATGAGCCAGCACCTCCACCGGCTGGCCGCGCCGTCGCCCGGTGATCTGCGCAGCGTCCTCGACGTGGCGCAGGCCATGGCCGGCACCGCCTTCGATCCCGAGCTGCCGCTGTGGGAGGCGCTGCTCGTGGAGGGCCTCGAGGAAGGGCGTGGCGCGCTGGTGGTGAAGCTGCACCACTCCGTCGTCGACGGGGTGGGCGGGCTGCAGGCGCTGTTCGCCGTGGCCGAGCCCGAAGGGCCGCACGGTCGTGCGGTCACCGGGAAGGGAACCGGGGGACTGGCGCCGGTGCACGCGCTGCGCAGCGCGGGCCGGCTCGTCGGTTCAGGACTCGACGCCCTGCGCCGTCCGGGACCGACCGCGGCCGGCCTCCTCCACGGCGCCGCCACCGCGGCCCGGCTCCTCGTGCCGACGCCGACCCCGCTGTCGCCGGCCATGCGCGAACGGGGGCAGCTGCGCCAGGCGGTGGTGCTCGACGTGCCCACGGCCGACCTCCACGACGCGGCCCGGCGCGTCGGCGCCAGCGTCAACGACGTGTTCGTGTCGGCCGTGCTCGACGCGCTCGAGCGCTACCACGCCGGACGCGGCGCCTACGTGCGGGCGCTGCGGGGCACCATCCCCGTCAACATCCGGGGCGAGGGCGATGTGGTGGGGAGCAACCGCTTCGTCCCTGCACGTTTCGTGTTCCCGCTCGTGGCCACCTCCACCGCGGCGCGGGTGCGCTCGGTCCACCGGGTCATGCACGGCGCCGTCCACGACTCGTGGCTCGTGGTGAGCGACCTGCTGGCCGAGGGGCTGGCCCGCCTGCCCGCCCCGCTCGCCACGGCCGCGTTCGGATCCATGCTCAAGGGCGCCGACTTCATCGCCACCAACATGCGGGGCCCGGTCCAGCCCCTGCAGGTGGCGGGCGCGACGGTGGAGCGGGTCTACGCGCTCGCCCCGCCGGCCGGGGCCGCCTTCAACGTGGCCCTCGTCACGGTCGGCGACGTCGGCTGCGTGGGCGTCGTCTTCGACCGCGCCGCGGTGGCCGACCCCGACGCGCTCACCGCCGCGCTGCAGTCCGCCTTCGCCGAGGTGAGCCGCCTCGCCGCCTTCCCCGGACGGGCTCGCCGCCCCCACCGCCCCTGAGGAGCGCGTCATGAGCAACGACGACGTCACCGGTCTCGCCAGTCTCTTCCTCCACCTCGAGTCGCCGCGCACGCCCATGCACATGGCGTCGGTGGCGGTCTTCGAGGGTGCACCCTTGCGCCAGCCCGACGGCAGCCTGCGAGTGCACGACCTGCGCCGGCAGCTCCTGGCCCGCAGCGAGCACCTGCCCCGGCTGCGCCAGCGACCGAGCCAGTCACTCCTCGGACTCGTCGGCCAGCACTGGGAGGACGATCCGCATTTCGACATCACCAACCACGTGCGTGTCGCCGCCGTGCCCGAGCCCGGTGACGACGACGAGCTGCTGCGCCTGTGCGGCGAGCTGCTCGCCGTACCGCTCGACATGACCCGCCCACTGTGGGAGCTGTGGCTCGTGGACGGTCTCGCCCACGGCCGGGTCGCCCTCGTCCAGAAGCTCCATCACGCGCTCACCGACGGCCTCGGCAGCGTGGACCTCGCCACAGCGCTCCTCGACGCGCGGCGTCGTCCTCTCCGTGCGCCCGCGTCTGCGGCCACGTCCGGGCCGGCCAGCGAGCCGGCCCCGGATCGCCCTCCGACAGCACCCGGCGGCTGGCGCCGGATCGGGGGCCTGCTCGGCGCGGCACGCCATCCGGCCGCGCCGTGGCGCAGGATGAGCAGGCTCGTCGAAGCCTTCGCCACCTTCGCGTCCCCGTGGACGGTCGCACCGCGCTCGTCCATGAACGACACCGTCGGACTCCACCGGCGCCTCGCCGTGTGCCGCCGGTCCCTCGAACCACTGCGGGCCGTCGCCCACGAGCGGGGTGTGTCGTTCAACGACGTGCTGCTGACCGGTGTCGTCGGCGGCGCCCGCGTCCTGCTCGCGTCGCGCGGC